>JAUWKK010000057.1 GCA_030614245.1 Planctomycetota bacterium
ATCCCGCCCGGAATGCCAAGTTCCTTTCGTTACATCCCTGCATGCAAAGTTCTGTTCTGGCCCGGTGGTTAGCCTTTGGCCAGGCTGGATTGTCCAGATGATCTGCATCAGCTTACCCTGGCGCACTCATTGTTAACTCTCCTTAATGATGAAAAATCGCGTGCTGTTCACGAACTGGACCTCGGTCCTGTCCATGGTTCTCGCCCTGAACGAGATTACCCCCGATGAATCTACTTGAATGTGAGATTCACCGCAACTCTTTTCTTCGCCGGCAACGTCAACAGCCTGTATGCATCACCGAATGGGGAAGCAGCGATCTTCGCTTCCGCAGAATCGATCTTAATGGAAGCAACCGGAGCGGGGAACTTGACGGTCACTCTCTGGGCTGTACGCGAGATGAACGCGGCGTCAATCCGCTTCTCGTTCATATTCCATTTCAGGCTTACCCCAACCCCGCCTCGGCAGCGGATGCCCTCAGCCCTGCCCACAGGCCAGCTCTTGGGCAGGGCGGGCAGCAGCTTTATCATCCCAGGCTCGGAGAACAGCAGCATCTCGAGCACGGCGGCGGGGATCCCGCAGTTGGCATCGAATTGCATCAGCGGCCGTTGCTTCTCCATGAGAATGAAGAGATTCGGCATTAAGTAACCCTGCGCGATGATATTCAGGGATCTGAGAGCCGCAGGCGCGTCCCCCAAGCGCGCGCAGGTGTTGGCCATCAGGGCGAAAGTCCACGCGGGCGCAGTTCCAGGCGAGCGCATTCTCCTGCTAATCGCTACTCGGCAGGCTGGCAGCAGCTTCGCGTTGCGCTCGGGCGTGATCTCCATTCCGGGGAACGCCGGATACAGATGCGAGAAGTGGCGATGGACATAATTGTCCTTCAGGTTTGGATGCGCCCATTCCTTCAGGGCACCGTCTTCGTTGACCATATAGGCCGGCAGCTTCGTCAGCATCTTGCGCCAGCGCTTTACTCCTGCCTGCTCGATGCCAAGCAGCTCGCAGGCGGCGCAGAGGTTGCTCAACAGTTCCCGGGCGACGGCGATGTCCATCGTAGCGTTCACCGTGCAGCCGCTCCTGGTATTGCGGGGTGTGTTTTCGGGAGAATGCGACGGAGCAAAAATGTACTTGCCGTCTTTGCCTTCGAACAGGAAGTCCTCATAAAACAAGGCCACTTCTTTCATGAAGGGGACGGCGCGTTTCTCGAGAAAGTCGCGATCGGCCGTAAATAGCCAGTAATCATAGAAGAGCTGGGACAGCCAACCGGCCCCGGCTGTCCACGAACTGAACGCGGAGTAGTACATCAGGCCGTGGGTGGTACCGGAGATAGGAACCAGAATGCCCCGGCAGCCATAGACGTTCCTCGCGTTCGTGCGGAAGTCTTCCATCAGCGACTCGTAGTAGTCGAAGTATGGCATGGTAATCTCGGCCATATTGCCCGGGAGCGCCTGGAAGTAGTCCATCTGAACATTGATGTCGTTGTGGTAGTCCGCGGCCCAGGCCGGAGCGTATTCGCCGTTCCAGACACCCTGTAGATTGGAGGGCATGCTTCCCGGGCGGCTGCTGCAAATCAGCGCGTACCGGCCGAAGTCGAACAGCCTTTCCAGCATCGCGTTCATACCGCGCCCGCGCTTGACTTCACTCGTCAGTTCTTCGTTGGTGAGCGCCCGGCGCTCGTCTTCCGCCCCGAGGTCCACCTTAACGCGCAGGAACAATTCGCGGTGCAGGGCCACGTGCCGCTCGAGCAGCGCTTTGTAGTCGCCGGGCAGCCCTTTGATTTCAGTCCGAGTGCGCCTGGCCGCAGGCGCTCCTTTTTCGTTGGCGAACAGTTTGCACACCACGAGCACTTCGTCGGCCCCTTTCGCGTTGACTTTCAGGCCCGAAGTCGCTTTGGTGCCGCCTTTGACTATCACGCGCGCGCAGCCGCCGTATTCCCCGCCAACCATGTGATACGAGCCGCCGACGTCGTATTCTGCGAGCAGCGTCAGCCCGCTGCCCTCGGCTGAGAGATTGAAGGTAATGGGCACTTCCTTGAGCCTGATCTTCGGCTTCCACCTATTAGAAGGGAACCTGGGCACGCGGACGTTCTTTCCGTCTCCCAGCTCGCTGCGCTTCAGGCCAAGGGGCATCAGGCCCACCTGGCAATTGACCTTCCCGGGCTTCGACGCGCGGATCAGCATGACCACCACGTCGTCCTTGCGCGAAACAAATAGCCTGCGCTCGTAGCTCACGCCCGCTTGCGTCCATTCCACTGAGACTTCGCCCGTCTCGAAGTTCACAGAGCGCCGCTCGCCGCTGACTTCCCCCATCGTCTGCATGTCGACCACCACGTTGAACGCCGGATGGAAGGAATCTGGGCCTCGGTAGTCGTACTTCTCGTTGATCTTGCCCTCGAAGAATCTCCGCGCCTGCTCGTATCGGCCCTCGGCGATCATCTCGCGCATCTTCGGCAAGTACTGCGAGACGTTCGGCAGGGTGGGCTTCTTGGAACGAATGAACAGCGCATCGTGGGTCAGTATCACCGTCTCGTGCTGGACGTTCCCGAACACCAGTGCTCCGACCTGGCCGTTGCCGGCAGGCATGGCGTGATCCCATCGGCTCGTCGCATTGGAAAGAGTCATTTCGTGCTTTCTGCCCGATGCTTCTATCTCGCCGCCATGCGACTGGACAGCAGACACCATCGGCATGGCCACGGCAGCCAGGACGAACGACTCGCACATCAATCTTGTCATCATAATGCTCCTTTCACACGCTAATGGGCGGCTCCCGTTTAATTGACAGCTTTCCACTGCCAATGCATTTCCGAAGTCATTGTCTATCGTCGGGCGTCCAATGCAAGCACTTTTCACGCAGAACGCGCCGTGATGAGCCTGACCGAGGACACGTTCACGATACCCAGCGATCCCGGCCCGCACAATCGGAAGGCCTGTGGTGCTCGCTCCCCCCCGAATCGGCCACGCAGCCCAATAGTATTTGCGAGTTGCTGCATCTTGCACCCGGTCTGTACTCGCGCGATGGTCCTGGTGTGAAGTATGATGGTTTGATTCATTTCGCAGGATTCCCAACAGTTTCATAGATAGGATAACAGGATGGCACTCACGACAACGCAGCAGCTCTTGAACGTCTCGGCAGCGGGGGCTTCGATTGCCGCGGGTCAGGCAAAGCCGAGCAAGCCCAACCTGCTGTTTATCTGGACGGACGAGCAGCGGGCCGACACGCTGGCAGCATACGGCAACGGCAAGATCCACGCGCCCGCCCTCAACAAGTTGGCCGGGGAGAGCAGCTCTGTTCCAAGTGCTATGATGGATACGTCCGCCATTGGCCGTTGAGCGGATGGCTCGGGGAGATCGTCGAGGATGCCGGCCCTCCGTTCAGGCGCCTTGCGGTGCTTATCCTATGTCTGTTGGTTGCGCTGCTCCTTGCTAACGTTGCTGTGGTCATATTGGAATGGCTGGTGCCGTTCTTTTTTTGACTGTGCAACGCAGCGACAATTCTTCCTGTGCAGCCAAGCAGGACTCTCGAACCATGAATGAACAGGCAGACACGAGACCTGACCTCCGCTGCTACTATCATCCCGAACGCGAAGCGACCAGCCAGTGTGACCGCTGCGGGGATTACCTGTGCGATGACTGCGTGCGGACGTTGGTAGGAGAGCATGTTTGCGTCACCTGCTACGATAGACACTTCAGCGACCGGACGTTGAGGGAGATGGGTGAAGCCGCCGTAGGGGTCGCCGGGCGTTTACTTGGACTCATTGCCCTCATAGTGATTCTGGTGCTCCTTGTTATCGTCACCCTTGCCGTTTTCGGCTTCCTCTGGTCACTCTACATCTGAACGTGCAGCGCCCCACCCTTCCGCTTCTTGAACCCATCAACCTGATCTGGTACACTTTGCCCCGAGAAGCCGTTAACCGACAGCGTCATGCAGCGAGAGCTCGCGGCAGTAACATACAATACCCGATCCGACACCAAAGGAGCATCTCAGTGCAGCCCGATATGGTTACTATCGGCAATTTGCAGGTGAGCCGTTTCATACCGGGCGGAAATCCCATCAGCGGCTTCTCGCATCAATCGAGAGAGATGGACAACGCTCAGCGGCACTATTTCACTACGGCACGGATCAAGGAGATGCTCTTCGAGGCCGAGCGGCTGGGTCTCAACACGCACCTCGCCCGGGCCGATCATCACGTGATGCGTTACCTGCTGGCATACCGGGATGAAGGCGGCAAGCTGCAATGGATCGCACAGACTTGCCCGCTGGTCGGCTCGATCGAGCTTGGGGTCCAGAACGGCTTGAGCGGCGGGGCATCTGCGATCTTCCTGCACGGGGGCCTGATGGATTTCCTTCTCGCGCAAGGCCGGCAGAATGAGGCGCTCGACGGTATCAAGATGATCCACGACGCCGGGCTGCCCGCGGGCCTCGCCGGGCACAATCCGCGCGTCTTCGACTGGGCCGAAGAGCACGCCGACGCCGATTTCTACATGTGCTCCTATTATAACCCGACGCGGCGCGACAAGAATCCCGGCCACCCGCACGGCGCGGTCGAGGCCTTCGACGCCGGCGCCCGCGAGGTCATGGTAGAGACTATCAAGGGGCTGAGCAAGCCGGCGATTCATTACAAGGTGCTCGCCGCCGGCCGCAACGACCCCGCCGAGGCGTTCGCATTCGTCGCCCGGCACCTGCGTCCCAACGACGCCGCATGCGTGGGAATCTACCCGGCCGAGAAGCCCAACATGATGCAGGATGACATCGACCTGCTGATGGGGGCAATCGCGAAGCAAGAGGGGTGCTGTGGCTGACGATACACAGATAAGGGCGCATCTGTGACTATACCGAACCTGCTGACTCTTCTGAGGCTGGCGCTGCTGCCGGTGATGGCCGTTCTCGCGTATTCTGCGGACGGTTCCGGCCGGGCCTGGGCGCTCGGGGTCTTCCTCTTCGCGATGGCCACCGACGTGGCGGACGGCATGATTGCGAGGCGTGTAGAAGGCCAAAGATCGCGCGTGGGGCTGTACCTCGATCCTGTCGTGGACAAGGCCGTCCTCTTGACTATGCTCTTCGTGTTCGCCGACCTCGGCCTGCTTCCACTCTGGATGGCAATTCTGTTCATGGTGAGGGAATTCGTCACTTCGGGGCTGAGGAGCGCCGCCGCGACCAGCGGGCAGGTCGTCGGCGCAAACCTTATGGGCAAGACGAAGGCCTTCATGCAGGCCGTCTGCATCGGCCTCGGGCTTGGAGCGAGGGCCTTCGCGGTGGAGCACTCAGCCGCGAAGCTGTGGGTCACAGCCTTTGCAGGGTTCACGCTGTTCCTCGCGCTGATCTTCGCTGCGGTGTTCCTCTGGCGGAACAGGTCGATCCTCCGGCAGCGGGGTGAGTGATGAGGGGGGAATTCATCACGGTGACTTCCAGTGGAGTTGAGGATTGAAACCGCGGATAAACACGGATGAACGCAAATAAGAAGAAGACGATCCATGTCGATGGCCGGACAACCCTATCTGTGTTTATCCCTGCCATAGGCAGGCGGGTGCGTTAATCTGTGGTTCCACTCCCTCCACAGGCCACCGGGCGTCTCTCAGACCGTCGTGGGGCAAATGGGCCTTTCGCGAGACGTTCGAATCGATCAAACCCAACGACGCCGCCATCGTCGGTATCTACGACCGCTACAGCGACCAACCCGCCGTAAACGCGGCGCCTCGTCTGGACATGGGCTCCGGGCTGCCCCTCCTCATTTTCACGCTCCAATACCGCTTGCAAATGAAGTCGATTTGTGGTATTATTTCACTCGTAAGGGACGAGATCAACAGGTTCAGGGACGGGAGCCCGTTGCGGCGCGATGGCTGAACCTCAGACGATTTCGACCGAAACAACAGTATTCACGCACGGTCATACGGGTTTTTCGGGGCCGTAGCTCAACTTGGTTAGAGTACAAGACTGTCGATCTTGGGGTTGCGGGTTCGAGTCCCGTCGGCCTCGCCAGAGTTGACCGTGCGACGTAAGCCCCGGAGGTATAATGCCTTCGGGGCTTTCTCTTTGTACCAAGCCGACTTCCGCTTGGCTCGCCGGACGCCGGGAAGGCCCTCTCGTGATACCATGCCGCCGCACCAAAAATGTGGAGCAGCCTTTCCAGGCCTGCCCGCCTACGGAGGGCTGCTGATTAGTTGGCAGGCTGAAAGCCTGCCCCACAACCTGCGCCCGCAGCCATGCCATTTCATCCGTTTGCGGGTCAGAATTGATGTGGCACAGCAAGCCACGCGGCTTGATTGCCTTCGGCGGCGGGACTATAATCGCAGCCGATGTTTGAGGCTGACTCCCTGGCATTTTACCCGCTGTCAACGCCGGTTTCGCGGAGTCGGCTGTCTTCTGGCAGGCCATCCACATCGCCGCCCACGAGTCGGGCCGGGGGCTTCGTGCATGACATTACCTGATACCTCACGCCGTGCACGGGCAGCTCGCAAGGTGGAGTTGGCCGCGCTGATCTGCCTGCTCGCGCTGTTCGTCCTCGCGCCTGTCCGAGAAGTCGAGGGCGTACCGCCCATCGTGGTGCAACTTCTCAAATACATCCGCTCGACTGCGGCGGCATTGGCGCTTAGCCTGTGGATGATTTCTTTCGCGTGGGACAAGCGGCGGAACTTCCGCCGGCCGGTCACGTGGTGCCTGATAGCGCTGTTCGTCGTGCTGGTGGTCACCTCGCTGCTGGGCATCGATCCAGGCCGGTCCATCAACCGCCTGCACCGGCGCCTGGGCCGCGACTTGTTCCTCGCCCTCGCAGCGACTGCGCTGGTGACAACGCACGGCCGCACGCGGGCGGCCTATGCCGTGCTGGCACTCACCTTCGTTGGATGGGTGTCGCTCAGCACGGTACTCTACCTGTCGGGCTGGTCGCTTGAGATCAACGGTCGCCTGAAAGGCTTCCTCGAGTCGTCCGTCTGGTACTCGACTTATCTCGTCGTGATGATGCCGATTGTTTTCTGCGGTCGGGAATACTGCGCCAGCCGCACAATCCGCGCCGTCATATTGGCCGGGCTGGCACTCGGAGTCCTCAACCTCTGGTGGACGGGCACCCGGGCCGCCTTAGCCATCTTCCTGGTGTCCGCCCCGGTGGCCGTTTACTTCGCGCTGAACAATTGGCCCCGGCGAGTGTTGACCGCCGGAGTCATCGTGGCGATCATAGTGACCGGGTGCTACGTCTGGCCGGCCAACCTTAAGCGGATCAGGGTTTTCTTCAAGCCGGTATACGCCAACAGAGGGCCACTGGCGATACGGCTCGTGATGTGGAAGCCGACGTGGGAACTTATCAAGGACCACCCCATCAGGGGCTACGGCTACGACGCGCGGATATTCAGCAGGAACGACGACGGCGACCCCGGCCCAAAACGGTGGATCCACAACAACTGCCTCCAGATATGGAAGGAAGGCGGCATCCTGAGCCTGGCCGCATATCTTGCCTTCGCCGGCGCACATCTGCTGCTCCTCATCAGGCTCGCGCGAAGACCACGGCATCGCGTCCTCTCGGTCGGGCTTATCCTGTCGTTCGCCGCGCTGATCCTCACCGGCATGACCGAGAACACGTTCACCGGTGTTACCGGGTTGATGCTGTGGATGGTGACGGGATTGAGCATCGGCATGGCGTATCATCTTCTTGAGACACCGCGACCTGAGGGGCTTTGAATGGATCGTAGTGCGGTGATGGTTTGCTTCTCGCGTCCGATATCGCCGCGCCACGCTCTTATGCTGCGTTCGCTCAAGGATATCGGCTACCACGTTACCGTCCTTGTGTGGGACCGTGCAGGAGACGCGTTGCCGCCGGACGAACTCGAGGACGTCGTCGATCATTGGAAATGGATCCGCCTTCCGGCGCCGGTGCAAGACCCCAGGATTCTCGCTCGGATGCCACGGTTATACTGGCTGGCTCGCAAGGCGCTCCGCAGCATGACCGGGCCTGATCTTCTAGTGCTCACTCACATGTTCCTGCTGCCGCTTGCCTTCGGCAGGGGCGTTTCGCGAACCGCCCGTCCTGTGAAAACGATCTACGAGGCTTCCGAGATACACGCGATGCAGGCATCGTTTTATTTCGGGCGTCTGAGTTCGGTCGCCCGCCCGTTCATAAGTTTGATCGAGCGCCTGCTGCTTTGGCGCGTGGACGGCGTGCTGACGGTGGACTCGAAAGGCGGTTGGGTCGAGAAGCGTTACCGCAAGGTGCTCCGCCCCGTGCAGGTGATCTGGAACGTGTCGTCGAAGGCGGACGAACCCGACCCTGAACGCGTCGAAGCTCTGAAGGATGAATACGCCGGTCGAAAGGTCGTCGCATACGTCGGCGGGCTCAGCCGGGTGAAAGGATTTCGCGTTGCCATCGAAGCCGCTGCGAAGGTCAGGGAGCGGCATCCCGACGTGCTGTTCCTCTTCATCGGCATTATGCAAGACGATGAGAAGGCAGTGCAAGAGATGATCCGGGCGATGGACATCGAGGAGAACATCCGCATTCTCGAGCTGATGCCGTACCGCGAGATGATGGCGCATCTTCGCCACGCGCTGATCGGGCTCGCCCCGCTTCAGCCGACGTGGACGTTCCCCTGGCTCGCAGCCGGAAACGGGAGGAAATTCTTCACGTACATGCAGGCGGGGATACCGGTGATCGGCCCGAATGTCGGCGAACTTGGCGAATCCGTCAACCTGGCTGGGAACGGGATGCTTGTCGATACACAGAGCGCCGACGCAATAGCGGATGCCGTCAACGGATTGCTCGACGCCCCCGAACGTGCCCGAAGCATGGGCGCCGCGGGCAGACGGGCCTTCGAAGAGCGTTTCAACTGGGAGAAAGAACAAGCGAAGTTCCTCGACTTTATTGAGAAAGTGACCGGAGCCTGCCCGCCTACGGAGGGAATGACCGCATGATAACGGAACCATTTATCGAAGGCGGCGAGGACTGCCAGATTCAGCCCGGGTGCATAGTCGGGTTGAAATACAGGGATGGCTGCGGCCCCGTGCAGATTGGCCGGGGGGCGCGTATTCGCGCCGGCGGCATAATCTATGGTGATGTCAGCGTCGGCGACAATTTCCAGACCGGCCACAATGTCATCATACGCGAGCGAACCGTCATCGGCCATCACGTCGCCATCGGAACGAATACGGTGATCGACGGTAATACAGAGATTGCCGATTTCGTCAAGATCGCATCAAACTGTTACATCCCGACGCACGTGAAGATCGGCACGCGTGTTTTCCTTGGCCCGGGCGTGATCTTGACAAACGATAGATATCCGCTAAAACAGCGTGACAGATACGAACCTGAAGGGCCGGTGATCGAGGCCGGCGTAACGCTCTGCGCGGGCGTGGTAGTCTGCCCGGGAGTGACCGTCGGGGAAGGTTCGTTCGTGGCCGCGGGCGCGGTTGTAACGAGGGATGTTCCCGCCCGCGGCTTCGTCAAAGGCGTCCCGGGCCGGATAGAACCGCTGCCGGAGAAGCTGCAGCAGCTTAACATGGCTCTCTCGTGGAGGAAACTGCTGAGTGAGTAGCACCAGGATCGGCCTCATCGGCTGTGGCAAGCAGGCGCACAAACATATCAGCGGGTTGAGCGCAATCCCTGGCGTGGAGGTCGTCCTCGCCGACAGTGAGCCGGTACTTGCCAGGAGCCTGGCCGAAGAGAAGGGGCTGGATTGGGTCTCCGAGCCGCGTCGGATTGCCGATGACGCATCAATCCGGGCAATCGATATCTGCACGCCGACGCCGTCGCACGCCGAATTGATACGAATGGCCGTCGAAAGCGGCAAGGATTTCTTCGTCGAGAAGCCGCTGTGCGGCTCGCTCGGTGAAGCGCACGAGCTCTATAAACTCGCCACAGACGCCGGCCGCATCGGAATGGTAGGCTACGTTTACCGGTTCGCGCCGGCCTTCGAGTTCGGCCGCACGATACTCGAAGGGGTTCCGGCAACTGGAACGAGCGACGTGGTGGGGCGGATCGTAACCGCATCCATGCGCATCGGCGGGCGCGGGTCGCACCAGCTATGGAAACACCGCAAGGATACCGGCGGCGGAGCCATCAGCGAGATGATGGTGCACATGCTCGATCTGGCGATCTGGTACTTCGGGCCCGTTCGGAATGTTGACATCCTGGCGTGCGATCTGCTGAGGCCCAGGCGGGTCATCCGGGGCAAAGAGGAGGCTGTCGATGCCGAAGACTACGTCGTCGCGCGTTTGAAGACGGCCGGCGGCGTAGACGTCCTGTGCCAGGCCGATCTTGTGACGCCGGCCTTCACGCAGTTCATCGAGGTCCAGGGCGAGGCCGGTTCGTTTATGGCTTCGATCCAGCCCGATATGCCGTCCTTTCTTTACTGTTGCCGCGACGTGGGCGGGTATTCGGCGGGCAAACACGAGCTGCACTTCGAGGCGGCGAATTACTTCGAAGCGGAGATGGCCGAATTCGTCGAGGCGGTCCGCAGTCGGAAGCCGCCCTCGCGCCGTACCCTGCAAGACTCGATACTCGTTATGGAAGCTCTGGAAATGATGAGGAACAAGATAACCGATGCCTGATATCAGCATGGCAAAGATCGAACTGACAGACGCGGAACTGCAAGCCGCGCTCGCCGTGCGCCTCGAGGAACGAGGAATTGCCACAGGCGTGCACTATCCGCGGGGGATCCACCAGCAGCCCATTTTCATAGAGCTTTACGGGCAATGTGAGCGGCCCGCAACTGAGGCTATAGCCAGGAACATCCTGGGGCTTCCAGTGCATCATGGCCTGACCGAAGACGACGTTCGCACCATTGCAGATTCGGTGTGTGACTAGTGGATGAGACCCCTAAACGCCGCGTTCTCTTTCTGAGTAATTATCTCGTGTTGCCGCACGAGCCGGGTGCCTTCCGGCCATGGATGGAAGCACG
>JAUWKK010000229.1 GCA_030614245.1 Planctomycetota bacterium
AGAATCTCAACGACGGCACGAACGAGGGCCTCGAGTGCCTCGACGTGGATGCGTTCTCGGTGCAGTACCACCCTGAGGCGGCGCCGGGGCCGAACGACGCGCAGAAGTTGTTCGATCGATTCGTCGGACGGATCGGCGGCTCCGATGCCTAAGCGGACAGACATCGCCTCGATCCTCGTCATCGGCTCGGGTCCGATCGTCATCGGCCAGGCGTGCGAATTCGACTACTCCGGCACTCAGGCGTGCAAGGCCCTGCGCGAGCTCGGCTACAAAATCGTGCTGGTCAACTCCAATCCGGCGACCATCATCACCGACCCGGGCACGGCCGACGCGACCTATATCGAGCCGCTTGCGCTCGATGCCATGCCGCGGATAATCGAGAAGGAACGCCCCGACGCTCTGCTGCCGAACCTCGGGGGGCAGTCCGCACTGAACCTGTCGTGCGAGCTCTACAAGGCGGGTGTGCTCGACAAGTACGGCGTGAGAGTCGTCGGCGTGAAGATCGACGCGATTGAACGCGGCGAAGATCGCACCGCCTTCAAGAATACGATGAACAAACTGGGCATTGAAATGCCCGACAGCGAGGCTGTCTTCAGCATCGAAGATGCCGAGAAAGTCGCCGCAAAGCTGGGCTACCCCGTGGTGATTCGTCCGGCGTACACCATGGGCGGAACCGGCGGCGGACTGGTCTACAACGTGGAGGAACTCCGAACCATCGCCAGCCGGGGCATCTCCGCCAGTCTCATCGGGCAGATTCTCGTCGAGGAATCCGTCCTCGGATGGGAAGAACTGGAGCTTGAGGTCGTCCGCGATGCCAAGAACCAGATGATCACGGTCTGCTTCATCGAAAACGTGGACGCGATGGGCGTCCACACGGGCGACTCATTCTGCACGGCCCCGATGCTCACCATCGATGAGAAGCTTCAACAGCGGCTGCAGAAACACTCCTACGACATCGTCGAGGCAATCGAGGTCATCGGGGGCACGAACGTCCAGTTCGCCCACGATCCGAAGACCGGCCGGGTGGTCGTCATCGAGATCAATCCGCGGACCAGCCGCAGCTCAGCCCTGGCGTCGAAGGCGACGGGGTTCCCCATCGCGCTGGTGTCATCCAAGCTGGCGGGCGGCCTGACGATGGACGAGATCCCCTACTGGCGCGACGGGACGCTCGAGAAATACACCCCGTCCGGGGACTACGTCGTCGTGAAATTCGCCCGCTGGGCATTCGAGAAGTTCCCCGGCGCCGTGGACAGGCTCGGCACTCAGATGCGCGCCGTCGGCGAGGTCATGAGCATCGGCAAGACCTACAAGGAGGCGTTCCAGAAGGCAATCCGTTCGCTCGAGAACGGCCGTTACGGTTTAGGATTCGCGAAGGACTTTAATGATCGTCCCCTGCACGAGTTGCTGGAGATGCTGCGCTGGCCGACCAGCGAGCGACAGTTCATCATGTACGAGGCCCTGCGAAAGGGGGCGTCGGTCGAGAAGCTCCACGAATTGACTTACATCAAGGCGTGGTTCATCGAGCAGATGAAGGAACTTGTCGAATTGGAGGAAGAGGTCCTCCGGCATAAGGGGAAGGGCCTGCCGGACGACCTGCTGACACGTGCCAAGAAGGACGGTTTCTCGGACAAATATCTGGCGCAGATTCTGGGCGTCGCAGAGGCCGAGATCCGCCAGCAGCGGGTCGACCTGGGTGTCGTCGAGGGTTGGCATCCTGTGCCCGTCAGCGGCGTGGAGAATGCGGCCTACTACTACTCAACCTACAACGCTCCGGATGCCGTCGGAACCAGTGACCGGCGGAAGATAATGGTGCTGGGCGGCGGCCCCAACAGGATCGGTCAGGGCATCGAGTTCGATTACTGCTGCGTCCATGCCGCCTTCGCCCTGCGTGACGAAGGCTTCGAGACCATTATGGTCAACTGCAATCCTGAGACGGTTTCCACCGACTACGACACTTCCGACAAGCTCTACTTCGAGCCGCTGACCGTCGAGGATGTCCTGAGCATCTACGAGAAGGAGAAGCCCGAAGGCGTCATCGTCCAGTTCGGGGGGCAGACTCCCCTCAATATCGCCCAGGAACTTACCGCTGCCGGCGTCAATATCCTGGGAACCAGTCCCGATACGATCGACCTGGCCGAGGATCGCGACCGGTTCCGGCAGATGATGGCCAAGCTCGACATCCCAATGCCGGAGGCTGGAATGGCCGGCACCGTGGAAGAGGCACTGGAAATCGCCGGTCGCATCGGATACCCGCTGATGGTCCGCCCGTCGTTCGTGCTTGGCGGCAGAGGTATGCAGGTCGTGCATGACGAGGAGATGCTTCGAGAATATGTCGCCGCGGCCGTCGACGTCACACCGGAGCGGCCTATACTGATCGACAAGTTCCTTCAGAACGCGATCGAGGCCGAAGCAGACGCCATCGCCGACGGTACCGATACGTTTGTCCCGGCAGTCATGGAGCACATCGAGCTTGCGGGCATCCACTCGGGCGATTCGGCCTGCGTGATACCCCCGATCAGCATTTCGCCGAAACACCTTGAGACAATCAACGAGTACACGCGGAAGATCGCCCGCGAACTCAAAGTCGTCGGCGTCATGAATATGCAGTACGCCATCGCCGAGGACGTGGTCTACGTGCTCGAAGCCAATCCCCGGGCGTCGCGGACGGTGCCTCTCGTCTCCAAGGTCTGCGGCATCCCGATGGCCCGGATAGCTACGCAACTGATGCTCGGCAAGAAGCTGGCCGAACTCGACCTGAAACACAGGCCCATCCCCCACTATGGCGTCAAGGAGGCCGTATTTCCCTTCCCCATGTACCCGGAAGTCGACCCCATATTGGGACCCGAGATGCGGTCGACCGGCGAGGTGCTGGGTCTGGCGGATTCATTCGGCCTGGCATTCCACAAGGCCCAGGAGGCTGCCAGGCAACTCCTCCCCACCGAGGGCACAGTATTGATCTCGGTTTCCGGCCGCGAACGTCCTGCGGTGCTCAAGGCCGCCCGAAGGTTCGTCGAACTCGGCTTTAAGATCCTCGCCACCGAGGGCACCCACGCGTTCCTGGCCGAAAACGGCATCGCTTCCCAACACGTCAGGAAGCTTTATGAAGGCCGCCCCAACATCGTTGACGCTATCACCAACGGCGAGATTCAGCTAGTGATCAATACGCCCGTCGGCAAGCTCAGTCAGTCCGACGATTCATACATCCGCAAATCGGCAATCAAGCACAAGATCCCCTACATCACGACGCTGAGCGCCGCCGAAGCCGCCGCCGAAGGGATCGCCGCGTTCCGCCGAGGAGGCAGCGAAGTCAAGTCCTTACAGGAATACCATGCAAATATCCGCTGAGGGAGGGGGGATGTTCTATGAGAGCTTTGACGTTTTGTGCCGGGAACACTCTTTCGCTTTTCAGTGTTTAAGGGAGTAATCAAGATGGATTTGAAAGGATCGAAAACAGAGAAGAACCTGCTGACCGCATTCGCAGGCGAGTCGCAGGCGCGAAATCGCTACACGTATTTCACGAGCGCCGCGCGCAAGGAAGGGTTCCGCCAGATCTCGGACATCTTCGATGAGACCGCGAACCAGGAGAAAGAGCACGCCAAGCGGCTCTTCAAGCTGCTCGAGGGCGGCGAGGTAGAGATCACTGCCGGCTTCCCTGCCGGTGTCATCGGTACAGCGGCCGAGAACCTCAAGGACGCCGCCGCCGGTGAGAACTACGAATGGACCGATATGTATCCGTCCTTCGCCAAGGTCGCCCGCAAAGAGGGCTTCGACGATATCGCCAAAATCTTCGAGGCCATCGCCGTAGCCGAGAGGCAGCACGAGAAACGATACCTCGGGCTGCTGGACAACATCAACGCGGGTACGGTGTTCAAGAAGGACAAGCCGGTGAAGTGGCGCTGCATCAATTGCGGCTATGTGCACGAAGGGCCGGAGGCTCCGGACGCTTGCCCGGCCTGCGCTCATCCGCAGGCGTATTTCGAGGTCCTTGGGGAGAACTGGTAACACCGCCCCGCCCCAGGCGCGGCGGAAGGCAACTGCTTTTGGAACCGCTTTGACAGGAGAAAACGAAAATGGCCAGACAATTGGGCGTTTACAAATGCGAGGTGTGTGGTAATATCGTTGAAGTGCTGCACGCGGGAGCCGGAGAACTCGTCTGCTGCGGGCAGCCGATGACGCCGCTCGAAGAGAAGACGGCGGACGCATCGACCGAGAAACACGTGCCGGTGATCGAGAAGACGGCCGACGGATACAAGGTCATCGTCGGCTCCACACCGCATCCGATGGAAGAGAAGCATTACATCGAGTGGATCGAACTGCTCGCCGATGGCGTGGCGTATCGCAAGTTCCTCAAGCCGGGTGGAGCGCCTGAAGCCGCGTTCAGTGTCAAGGCCCAGGCCGTCTCCGCTCGCGAGTACTGCAACGTGCACGGTCTCTGGAAGGGAGAATGAGCATTCAGCCGCGCAGGTCATGCTGAGCTCTTACCGAAGCATCTCTCAGTATCTCGACGTCGCGGATGCCAAGAATTCTTCGCTATGCTCAGAACGACACAAAGGAGAAGAATGATGAGCAATTGTTGCGGCAATCCGGGGCCGAGAATCGAGCCCACAACTTCAGACAACCTGCCGGCCGAATCTGCACCTGTCCTCGAGGGCGTTAAGCAGAAGTTCGGCATGGTACCTAACATATTCGCGACGCTGGCACACGCTCCGGCGGCGCTCAAGATGCTGACGGGCATTATGGAAGCTCTCGGCGCCGGCCCGCTCGCCGGTAAGGCGGGCGAGGCGATAGCCTTGCGTGTCTCATAGCTCAACGGCTGCAAGTACTGCCTCGCAGCACATACCGGCAAGGCCAAACAGGTCGGTATGTCGGAAGATGAGATCATCGAGGCGCGAAAAGGCAAGGCATCTTGCGAGAAAGGCCAGGCGATGCTTGATCTCGCCGGGGCATTGCTCGAAAACGGCAACCTGGACGAAGCGTTCGATGCCGCCCGGGATGCCGGCGTGACCAAGAAGGAGATGCTCGAAGTGGCCGGCCACACGGCGCTCAACTGGTTCACCAACAGCATTAACCGCATCTGCCGCACGCAAGTGGACTTCCCACCGGCGCCGGATATCGAGTAACTGAAAAAGGCGCTCTTGCCTTGGGCTTCTTCCAGCGAGGGCCAGCATA
>JAUWKK010000051.1 GCA_030614245.1 Planctomycetota bacterium
CCTATTGCGTGAGGTAAGCTGCGATTCCACGGCCACGAAGCTGCTCGCGCCGGATAGTCAAGTCCTCGGAGGCTTTCTCTACACGATAGGCATCACGTGCCCAATCGGTCTTGAACTTACTGCCCGTATTGTGGATTAGCAGTCTATCCGGTGCGACGAGCGCGCAGGCCGCTCTGAAACCACCGGCCCTGCGAATGCCGGGAACCCGCATTGCGCCCGCCCAGTTTGTGTCGTCTTCAGGGTCGAAACTGTCTGCGTCAATCACCGTGCGGCCGATACCTTCAGCCAGTGGTCGAGCCATCAGGCACCAAAGTCCCGCCCGGCGCAGGCCGATCAGATTGATCTTGCTGTACTTGCCGCCGGTGCACGTGCCGATGGCAGTGAGAATATCCTGAACCCGCCAGGCCTGCTCGGTTCGGTTGTAGCACGTTCGATAATCGGGTCGTGTGCCACTTTCATACTTGTCGCCTCGTGGTATATCAGGCGCGAGAGTACGTTGAAACGGGCTCTGGTATTCTCCGACCAGGAAGCAGTCAATTGCCAGAACATCGTGGCCATCCGCCAGCAGTTTCTTCACCAGTTCGACGGGCTCGCCGCTCAATTGGACGAGTCCCGCCTTACCTCTCGGATGGATGATTATATCGACAGTGCCCTTGTCTTTGGTGCCGGCAGGAGAGAAAAGGATGTATGGTATCTTCTCGCGGTGGCTCGGTGACGAGGCCCTGAAGTACCTGTAATGCTCCCTGCACATAGTTCCTTTCGTGATGGTATATCCGCTGCCTTTAACGGTCGGCCCCACCTTCGTCAGCTTCACATCTTCGGGCTTTGGCTGCCGAGCGTACACCGAGTGGTAAAAAGCCGAGCCAACCACCTCGCGGAACTTCTTGAGCGTTCTACTATCGTGAGGACGCAGTTTGTCGAGCAGTCGGCGATATTCGGTGATGAGACAGTCGCGAATCTGCCGAGAGTCGACCACCCCCTTCGGCCGGGGATTCTTTTCGGTAAAGACCAGCAGCTTCTCTTTCGCATCCGGCGTGCAGGGTTTATCGACCAACTTGTCCGGCTCTTCGGCGCCGAGCAGGTGTTCGCCGAAAAAGCGGTTCACGATATTGCGTGACATTGCGTTGTAGTTGTGGCCGCCACGGGCGGAGCTGTCCACGGCCACCTTATTTTCGGCGCCGAGTAACTTGTAGATATGGCGCAAGTAGGGATATTCGACGTGCGGCATTGACGGGAACCAGCCGTCCGCGGCGCAGGCCATAATCTGCGGGCGCGGCGCCACCAGTGCCATGATCTCGGGATTATAGGTATCGACCTTCAGCCCCGGGGCGACACCACAGCCGCAGCCGTCCTCACAGCAAACGCCGCCCCAGGAAACCGGCGCACTCGCCGCAATACGATCATCTACGGCTGCCAGGAATAACGTCTGTGTTCCACCGCCCGAAGCGCCGGTCATGCCGATTCGCTCGGGATTTACATCGGGCAGCGTTGAAATCCAGTCCACTATGCGGATGCTGTTCCATGTCTGCAACTGAGCCATGCTCAGGCCCCACGGGATATCGGTGAAACACATCGGCTTCTTGGCGGCGCCGGCGTTGTCACTCGGAGCAATCCCCGAATGCGGAATCTGATCCATATCATTGACGCCGATATTGTCCCAGGTAAACGCAACGTATCCCTGGCGCGCGAAATTGATCATCTGCGCCGGGACGCTGCACCTCGCCTCGTGGATGAACCGACCTCCGCCCCAGTGGCCAATCCCGCGCAATACCGCCGGGCGCCTGCCCCGCCTGCCTACGGCATGGCCCTTCGCGCCGATGGGCCGATAAAGATTACCGCAAACAAAAAACCCCGGATAACTCTCGAGGTACACCTTGCTGACCGTGTAGTCCTCGTGCGTAATCGTGTCGAAAACTCGCGCATTGAGCGGCGTCTTTCTCGGCATCGGCAACAGGCCGAGACAGAACAGGACATGCTCCTTGAGGTCTTTGCTGTATCTCAGCCATCCTTCTCTGGTGCTTTCGGTGTGGAAGAGAGCGCTGAGTTCCTTGTCGCGTCTGGAACCCTTCACCTGGAGCGTGTACTTACGTCCCCATGCGTAATCTCTGGCGGCTTTCACAGACCTGCCGCTCAAACGGTAGTCGTCAATCGGTCCGGGTCTGTGCGGAAAGAGCTTGGCAGCTTCGAAATACCGAACGGGATCGATCTTGCCTCGACCGAGCGCGACATACCCGATCCGCGCCGATTCATCGTTGATCTTGACGGCGACGGGGGTACCTGCTTCGAGCTCAACTGCGCCCAGTTTCACCCACGAAAAACCCGCGCCGGATTGTTGATTCGCACCGAGATTCTTGCCGCCGATGCTCAGGCGAATCGTCTTGCCACCTTCAGCCCAAGCCCATATCTCGTACTTGCCGGACGCAGCAACACTAATCCCCTCCGCCAGGAGTTCGACAGCCCGGTAACAATTGAAACCCTGCGCGTCATCACCCTCTGCCTCAGCCTCGTTCGTCAGGCTGAAACACAGGGGCAAAACCAATGCCGTGATCGTTGCTCTATTCATTCTTGCTTTCTTCCTATGGCAAAAAATGTTCCTCCGCTGGTCTCACTTCGCTAGCTCGCTGCTCGCGGCTATCCCAGCCGCTAATGGCTTGTCACTTCTGTCATTGTGGAGCAGGCGGTCTACTGTCGGTCTCACTTCAGATTGTATATCTGGAGTTCCCGAATGGCAGGCGAGCTGGGGTAGTAGCCGGTGATCTTGAGTTCGAGCGTCTTGCATCGCGCCTTCGGGAACGTTACGAGCAGCTTGTTGTCCTTGTATGTGGCGTTCTTGACTGTCTTTACGACCTTATCGTCGCAGAGTATCTCGAAATCCTTCGGGGCGTAACTATGATGATTGTAGCCGAGAATGCTGACGGCTGAGACTTCCGCCGGTGCCTTGAGCTCGATCTTCAGGCGATAGAGCTTCTGGCCATCGACTTCGTCCCAGTAGGTGTTTGGATTGCCGTCGATAGCGGCCTGATCGCCGCCGGCGCCGCCGTCCTTGTCGAGTCCGTCGGGGCTGGTGGCCGTGGCCCCTCGGGCGAGGTTGAGCGGCTTGGATATCTGCACGAGGATCGCCGAGGCTTTCTCTTTCACCGCGGGTGTCTTGCACGCCGCGAGGACTTCGTTCATTGCGGCTTTGGCTTCGGGCCTGTGCGAGGGCCAGATGGCCCCTGCGATCTGCACCGCCGCCAGGCCGGCCTCGTTCACCAGGGCCGGGTCCTTCAGGCAGGCCATTGCCTGCTGCATTGCCCCAAGCGAATGAACCTGGCCGAGCGCTCCGAGCAGCGCCTTCTTCTCGTCGGGGCGGCTCGCCAGTTTCAATGCCTCTGCGAAGAGCTTCGCCATCTGCTCGGGCGACTTGTCTTTCGCCTTGCCGGTGAGTGCCGCAAAGCCGCGAAGCGCCAGCACCTTCGGCTGCATCCCACGCTCCGAGCGAGCGATGGCCAGCAGGTCTTCGAGCGGCGATGCATCGGCCCATTCGGACAGCGCGCGGATGCCGGCAGTGCGGACCCCGGCATCGCCATCCTTAACAGCCGCGCGAACCGCCTGCAGGGCCTTCGGCCCGCCGAACTTGCCCAGCATTCGAATGAGTGAAGTGCGCACCGGGCCTTTCATGCGGGATATCTCAGCCACGATAGCGGAGACCGTCCGATCGATGCTGCCGGTCCTGCGACCGATCGTCACAATGGTGTTCTCGATGTCACGCCGTTCGCTGGTGGATTCTGTCTCGCGCAGCATGCCGATCAGCGTGGGAGATGCGGCTGCGTCGGCTAGTTTACTCAACGCTTTGAAGGCTTCCTTGCGGACCTGCCTGTCCTCGTCTCCAGCCGCCTTGAGGAGCGCCGGCACTGCACTGCGGCTGCCTCGCGCGTTCAGCGCCGCTATCAGTTCGCGGCGAACGGACGGCTGTGATTTCCGCATCTGCGCGACTATCGCGGCGTCGACGTCCTTCCCCTTCAGTGTGACGAGACCGGCACGAGCCATTTCCAGTTCGGCTCCGCTCGCCTTGCCGATGGCTTCGGCCAGGACGGGGACGGTCGACGCGTTGCCGAGCCGCCCGAGCGCGGCCAGTGCAGCGCGGCGGATGTTCGCATCAGCGCTGCGTGCAGCGGCGGTAATGGCGGGCAGCGCGGCCGAGTCGCCGCGATCTGCGAGCGCGTTGATGAGCTGTGCCTGTACCGAGGAAGGGAACTTCTTCAGGTTATCCGCCAGTATCTTCGTCAGAGACGTGTCGCCGGTCATCCTCGCGCAGCGTATTGCTGCGACGTGCATTGCTCGGTCGCTGCCGGTCAGCGCCTCCAGGATCAGCTTTGCGGCATCATCCCTGCTGCCCGCGACGAGGCCCGGGAACGCGACGGTTCGAATGTGTTTCGGCTTATCCGGGGCGGACATCTCGGTATACACCACCCTTGCACGGGATGTGTTTCCGGCTGCCAGCAGTTTGTCGGCGCACTTGAGCAGCGCGTCGGCACGCTTCTGCTGGAGCTTGGCGGGCAAACGCGCTCCGGCCGCGGAGAGAGCCTTGACAGCCGCCGTCCCGCCGATCTTGCCCAGGGCGTCCACGGCAGCGCCGGCGACGGCAATATCGCTGCTTGCGAGGTGTTTTGCGATGGCGGCGGCAGCCTTTGCGTCGCGGCGTTCGCCGAGAGAGTTGATCAGGCCGACCAGTATCTGGCCGCTCGACTTGGCCATCGCAGCCCGCATGGCCACGAGAGATTGCTCGCCCGGCATTCGCGCGAGAGCCGCTCGCGCGGCAAGCGAGAGTTCCTTGTCGGCCAGCAGTGCCGCCAGGGTGGGGACTTGTTCGTCGGAACCTATCAGCGAGAGCTGCACGCAGAGGAACTTCTTGCATTCGAGTGTGGCATTGGATGAGAGCATCTTCGCCATCTTCGGTGCGAGCATCTTCCGTGTGGCCGGAACGATGGCTGCATAGCTGGTGAGCCGCTCGACGGCGAGAGTGGGCTTTCGGCTCTGGCCAAACTCATAACCGGCAATGGCCTTGAGCATCGCGTCTACATCGAACGTCGGCCTTGTCGCGGCGGGCCAGTTGGCCGGAATGGCAACGGTCACCTTGCCCGTGGCGGCCCATTCGGTGCCACGGAGCATGAGCGTCTTCCAGCCGACGTTCTGCATTGCCTTCACGTCGTGGCCGAGGACGAGGTTGAATCCCCGGCCCTTCCCGAGTTGCGTGCATATAACCACCGGCTCGAGATCACCGCTGCCGCCCTTGTCCTTCGCGGAGAACGCGGTGCAGATCGCGTGCGCCTTCGGGTGCCTCGGCATCCGATGCCACAGTTCGTCCGTGGTAAGGAAGTCCTGCATCCCGCGTGTGACCGGGTGGTTCTTATCGGCGATAGTGACTTTGAATGCGTGATAGGCGCCATGCCCGGTGCCCTTGCCCCAGGTTGCGCCGCTGATCTGCTGAAACTCGGGCCACGTATGAAAACTCGCGCTTGCCGCGTGGAAGAGCGCGAAACCCTTGCCGCTGCGGACGAAGTCCAGGAAAGCCTTCTCGGTCTTCGGGCCCCACTGGCGCTCGTTCATCTGCGGGTAGCCGCCCCAGTTGCTGACGATCACATCGTACTTCGCAAAGGTCGCAGCGTCGCACTTCGATGGATCATTTGTAACATCAACGGCAAATCGTCCGCTGTCTTCTAATATCTTCTTGAGGGCGGGCGTCGTCGCCTTCCAGTTGTGATTGTTGCGCCCGCTGAAGATAAGCACTCGAAGCTGCGCGGCTTCCGCCGTGACGCCGAACGCCGAGGCGACCACCAGGGCCGATACAAACAATGCCATAATCAATCTTGGTCTTGTCGACATACTACAGTTCTCCTTTCAAGCTCCTTTGCTGGGGCTGAAGCCCCAGCCTATATGCCTCCCGGCTCTCAGCGGCTTCGCAGCGAACAGGCGACACCTGCTTTTCGTGGGGCAGGCTTTCCAGCCTGCCGATTCCCGGCATTCCTCCGCCCCTTCAGGGCGGCTAGTTTTGTTTCGCTCGCCAACTGGGGCTGAAGCCCCAGCCTATATGCCTCCCGGCTCTCAGCGGCTTCGCAGCGAACAGGCGACACCTGCTTTTCGTGGGGCAGGCTTTCCAGCCATCCGTAGGCGGGCAGGCCTGCCGATTCCCGGCATTCCTCCGCCCCATCGGGGCTATGGAATCTCAATGCACCCAACCGGGGGCTCGGAAGCCTCACCCCCGGCTACAACCCTCCGCCCCGTCGGGGCGGTGGACATCTCGCGCTTGGTAGCCCACAGGCCGCTAGATACATTCTTGCCGTGGGCTTTCCTACTCCGCCCCTGCCTGCCTACAGCAGGCCTGACGGGGCTGCGATAACAGATGCATTATGCGGTTAGGCCGGAATGCATGCAACTCTTTTTTCACGAGGCATCATACGGTTGATTTCGTCGCTCCCGTGGATATCGCACCAAGAAGGCTTGACGCGCGTAGCTGGCGCATTACAATGGCATCCGGCTCAGGGAAGTGTCCGCGTGTAATACTCTGTAACGGTTTTCAGGAGAAGCAGCGATGTTGACAAAGATGCGATACGGTCTCAACTTCCTCGTCTATACTCCCACATTCTCGAAGGAGAAGGTCGACCTCATCAAGAAGGTTGCCGATATGGGTTTCGACGGCGTCGAGGTGCCGTTCAACGACTTGAGCGTTCTCGATGCGAAAGCGACGAACAGGGCCCGTGAAGCTGCCGGCGTGGGGCTCACGGCATGCTGTGTTATGCTGCCCGGTACGAGCCTCTGCGGCGAGGACGATGTGGAACGCCGGGCCGGCCTGAAGCGCATCAGGCAGATGGTCGACATCACGGCCGACATGGGCGGCGATACGGTGGCCGGGCCGCTCTATTCGCCGGTCCGTTACCTGACGGGCAGCGGGCGCACCGATGATGAATGGAAATGGTGCGTCGAAGGGCTGAAGGCTGCGGGCGAACACGCCCGGAAGGCCGGCATCACACTGGCTGTCGAGCCGCTCAACAGGTTCGAGACGTACGTCTTCAACACGGTCGCAGACTGCGCTGCCCTGGTGAAGGAAGTCGGCAGCCCGAACGTAAAGGTGCTGTTCGACACGTTCCACGCGAATATCGAGGAGAAGGATTCGCCGGCGGCTATCCGGGCGGCCGGGCCGCTGCTCGGCCACTTCCATGCGAGCGAAAACGACCGCGGTACACCGGGCACCGGCCAGGTGCCCTGGAAGGAGTGCTTCGCCGCGCTGACAGAGATCGGATACGACCGCTGGGTTACGATCGAGAGTTTCGCCACAGGCATAGTCGATCTGTGCGCAGCCGCGTGCATCTGGCGGCCGATATACGATTCGGCAGACCAGTTGGCCACCGACGGCCTGGCATTCCTGAAGCAGACGGCCGGCGACGCATAGGCTGCGTTTCCCCGCGCTAGCAACGCCGAGATGATTGGGACGATCCTTCGATGGTAGAAAAGGAACGCTTCCTGAGTGCTGCGACTCGTCGCGGCTTTAGCTCTCAGGCGAGAGCCCGGCCTTCGTGCATCGTTCGTCTTCTTCGCGGCCAAATCCCGCCTTCACATCCCTTGACAGCCGCCGAACATCTTGGTACATTCTCTTCATGCGGAAATCGAGAGAACAGAGCACCATGCTGAATGCTTTCTCAGTTGATCTTGAAGACTGGTTCTGTGTCTACAACCTCAGCCATGCCATCAAGCGTGAGGACTGGGACGACTGTGACCTGCGCGTGGCGGAGAGCACCGGGCGCGTGCTGGATCTGCTGAGCAAGCACCGTGTCCGCGCGACGTTCTTCGTGCTGGGCTACATCGCCGAACGGCTGCCCGAGCTGGTCCGCGACGTCGCCGACCGCGGCCACGAGATCGCCGTCCACAGTTACGATCACCTGCTGATCACGAAGACGACGCCCGATGACTTTGAACGCGACCTGGTCCGCGCCCTGGACGCCATCCGAAGCTGCGGCGTCGAGCAGGACATCATCGGCTTTCGTGCTCCGTCGTTCACGATTGTCGAAGAGACCCGCTGGGCGCTCGACATCCTCGAGAAGCACGGCATCCGATACGACTCGTCGATCTTCCCGATCGGGTTTCACCCCGACTACGGAATGGCAGACGCGCCGCTGAAACCCTACAAGGTCAGCGAGTCGATGTACGAGTTCCCGCTGACGGTTGCGGAGCTGTTCGGTCGGCGGCTGCCCTGCAGCGGCGGCGGATACTTCCGCATATTCCCTTACTTTTACACGCGCTACTGCATCCGCAAAGTGAACGCGGAGGGGCGCCCGGCGGTCTTCTACATCCACCCGTGGGAACTGGACCCCGGCCAGCCCCGCGTGACGCTGCCCATAATGAAGCGCTTTCGGCATTACCGCAACCTGCGCAAGACCGAGCGGCGGCTCGACAGACTGCTGGGCGATTTTCGATTCTCCACCATCCGTGAGGTGCTCGGACTATGAGCGAACCATGCCATAGGCAGGGAGACGAGATCGGCATCCAACGAGATTACTGGAACCGTGAAGCCGACGCGTTCAAGAGAATCTACTCGCGGAATAAGCCCGCCTTCTCGGCGTGGTTGGACAAGGTCTTCCGGCGGGACATGTTTCAGCGGTTCGAGTTCACGATCGGCAACTGCCAGCCCATCGCAGGCCGAACGTTCCTCGACGTGGGCTGCGGCAGCGGGCTATATGTGATCGAGTTGGCGCGCAAAGGCGCAGCAACGGTCGTCGGCATCGACATCGCAGCGGACATGCTCGCGCTCTGCCGGCAGTTCGCCGAGCGGGAGAACGTCCAGGATCGCTGCACGTTCGCAGTTTCGGACCTGCTGCAGTACAGCCCGGACGCGCCGTTCGATGTGACCATCGGCATCGGCCTGTTCGACTATATCTCCGATCCACTGCCGGTGATCGCGAAGATGCGTCAGGTGACGACGGACAAGGTCGTCCTGTCATTCCCACGGCTCTGGACGTGGCGCGCGCCGGTGCGGCGCGCGCGGCTGGCCGTCCGCGGATGCCCCGTCTACTTCTTCACGAAACGCCGCATCTGCGATCTGATGCGGCAGGCAGGCTTCGAGCGGCACACCATCACCAGGGTCGGCAAGCTTCACTGCGTGGTGGGGGTTGTCGGCAGGGAATAGCGCACTGAGGCGCTAAGAGACTGCCCGTGGAACCGTCAGACCTCCATCACGTCTGAAGCAGCGTAGCGGCCGGCCACGTGCAGTTTCAGCCCGTTGCCGAGAATCTCGCGGTGCGTCCGCAATGCAAGCTCGGGGTCGTTGTTTTGCTCGGAAAGATGCGCCAGGCACGCCCACTTGAGGCCGGTGCCCGCGCGCCGGAGCAGTTCGGCGGCTTCGACGTTCGAGATATGCCCGCCCGGCCCCCTGATGCGGCGCTTCAGGAAGTACGGGTACGGACCGCTGGCGAGCATCTGCGGATCGTAGTTGCTCTCAATCAGGACCGCGTCGAGGGAACCGACGATCTCATCGAGCCCATCGAAGACGTGTCCGAGATCCGTCATAATCCCGAACCGGCTCTCGCCGTCGTCCACCACGAACGCGACCCCGTCGATGCTGTCGTGCGCGGTCGAGATCGTCTCGACCGAGACATCCCCGAAACGCAGCACGGTTCCGGCCTCGAAATGGCGGACGTCATCAAACCTGCCGAGCGGATACCTGCCTGCCGCGGCGTCGAGCGTGCTGGGCGTAGCATGCACCGGGAGGCCGAACTTCCGCTGATAAATCCCCGCACAACGGACGTGATCGGAATGGTCGTGCGAGATGAGCAGGGCTTCCACGGCCGAGATGTCCCTGCCGTGAGCGGCGAGGCGAAGCTGGGCCTGCTTGCCGCTGATGCCCGCGTCGAAAATGAGCCTGACGCCTCGCGTCTCCACGAATATGCTGTTGCCGTTGCTGCCTGACTGAAGTGAGATCACCTGCATAATCGAGTCTTGCTTCCGTTTCCCGCGTCGTCCCGTCTGAAAGACCGCGAGCGGCGGCCTATCGTAATAGTCAAGCTCCTCGCCTGCAAGCGACGATGAAGCCGTTCGCGCGAATGCTGCGGCCAATGCACGGCGGCAATTCATCGTCGCGGAGTTCATTGAGATAAAATATCCGCTCTATCGACATCCCGCCGGCCGCCACGAGGCGTCGCAGTTCGCCCAGAGAAAATACATGCAGGAACATATCGGGAATGCCCCGGTAGTCATGCATGCGGCGATCGCCGATCTCGCCCGTCATCCAGCCGAACAGCAGAGTCTTCAGCATCCAGAGGCGGCCTTCGCTCGAAAGAATGTTGTGCCGGCGGTTGTGTGCGTGAAAGACGAACAGCCCGCCGGGCCGCAGGATGCGGTGGACGTCCCGCACGAAATGGACGCGGCTCGAGTGCCCGCGCATCATTCCGATCGTGCTGAACATGCACGCAGCGGCGTCGAACGACCCGTCGGGGAAGTGCGAGAGGTCTGCGAGGTCGAGCTGGTGCAGGTCGGCGCGGACGCCGTTGGCGTTGCACTTGGCGGCAGTCAGGATGAGCATGTGCTGCGAGAGAGCGACGCCGGTGACGGCGAAGCCCCTGCGTGCGAAATGCACCACGTGCCGCCCCGTGCCGCTGCCGAGGTCGATCAGCCTGCACGGCTGAGGGAGCAGTTTGTCGAGTATGGCAGTATCGTAGAGAAACAGCTTCGTGTGCGCGAAGAAATCGTCGTAGCTCTCGGCGATCGTCGCGCTTTCGATGTAGTGGGCAACCGAAGGTGCCAGATGGTCGAGGGTCATGCGGGCGATCCTGAAAGAACTATATGCAACCGCAAATGAACGCAGATTAGTATTATTTATTATCAGCGTTCATCCCTGCCGAAAGCAGGCAGGTGAGGTTCCATTCCTGCATTTCGTGCAATGATGATACGCTGAAGGCCGGTCATCTGCAAGGTGCTGAACGAGAAATGGGTATGTGGGGCAGGCTTTCCAGCCTGCCTGCCCCCTCCATAGGCGGGCGGGTACGGCATGGCCTGCCAATTCTCGGCACTACTCCGCCCCCCCTACCCGCCACGGATTGTAAAAAAACGTAACATCGCGACGATGCCGCGAAAAGTGTTTGTAATCGCGAAAGGCCTGAACATAATGATAAGCGTAGGGCCGCCCACTGGGGGCTACCCGATCTTGGATGGGAAGCGCCGGTCAACCCGACACGGCGCGCAGTATTTTGGAGGAAGTAGATATGGGTAAGTTTGCGAGAGTGGAGAGCATCGTATTGGCGGCGTGCATCGTTGCAGGTCTTGGCG
>JAUWKK010000191.1 GCA_030614245.1 Planctomycetota bacterium
CCGGCTCGATCAGCCCGGCCTTGCCGCCCGCCTCAATCGCCATATTCGACATCGTAAGCCGCGCATCCATCGGCAGCGACCTGATAACCTCGCCGGTGAACTCCATCGCCTGGTAAAGCGCACCATGCACGCCGATATCGCCGATCGTGTATAGAATCAAATCCTTACCCGAGACGTATTCCCGCAGCGAGCCGCTGTAGACGAACCTGATGGTCTCGGGCACGCGGAGCCATACCCGGCCGGTGGCGTAGCAGGCTGCGATATCGGTGCTGCCCATTCCGGTCGCGAAGGCCCCGAGCGCGCCATACGTGCAGGTGTGCGAGTCCGCTCCGACCACCAGGTCGCCCGGCACGACGATGCCCTGCTCCGGCAGCAAAGCGTGTTCGATTCCCATCCGGCCCACTTCATAGTAGTGCTTGAGGTCGTGCTTGCGTGCGAAAAGACGCAGCATCTTTGCCTGCTCGGCCGACTTGATGTCCTTGTTGGGAGTGAAGTGATCGGGGACGAGCACGATCTTCTCCGGATCGTAGACTTCGGTGAACCCGGCCTTCTCGAACTCCTCGATTGCCAGCGGCGCGGTGA
This sequence comes from Planctomycetota bacterium, assembly GCA_030614245.1. Lineage (GTDB taxonomy): Bacteria > Planctomycetota > PUPC01 > JABMSA01 > JAUWKK01 > JAUWKK01. Next base: position 583 of record JAUWKK010000191.1, read on the forward strand.
TATCGTTCGCCAGGCAGATATCGACGGCGGCATCGGCCACGAACTCGCCCGCGTGCAGTTCGCTGCGACCGCAGTGGGCGGCGATTATCTTCTCGCTGATTGTCATTCCCATAAGCCTGTTCCTTGTCAAGTCTGCCGGGTCACTTCGCACCCGAGCGGGGCTCTTGCGAGGACTGTGTAACGCGGCCCCTCGGGGAGCAGCTCGCTCTTGAAGAGCACCAGTTCTTTCACCTGCTGCGTGCCGATGTCGTAATCCTCGTGTTTGTTGACGGCGGCTATGAGTTCGCCGACGCCGCGCTGCTTGCGCACGCGTCCTATCGTGATGTGTGCGCTGAACGGCCGACTCTCGCGTTCAACATTGAGGGCGGCGAAACCGCTGTCGAGCAGTTTGTGGAGTTTCTCGAGGTTCGCGCCGGCGTCGTTGACGCCCACCCAGAGGACGCGCACCCGGCCGCTGTGCGGCGGAAACCGGCCCGCGCCGCCGATCTCGAACTCGAAAGGCTCGACCTGCGACGCCGCATCTGCCATAAGCCCGGCGGCCTGCTCGATGCTCGCGTCGGGGATATCCCCGAGGAACTTGAGCGTCATGTGCGTCTGGGTGTTCCTGACCCACTTGACGTCTGCGGCTGCCTTGCGCAGCCGGTCGCGCAGAGTCTCGATTCGGTTGCGCAGTTCGGTATCGATTTCCACGGCGATGAAAGTTCGCATCGGTCGGCCCTTCAGAAGCGTGCCAGTTCGATCAGCTCTTCGGCGCGGCGGTCGATCTCCTCGCGTGTCAGTGTATCGTAACGCCGCATGCTGAAGTCTTCGATATTGAACGATGCCATCACGGTGCCGAACAGCACGGCCCGCTTGATGGTCTGTGTCGAGAGGTCATCCGCCGCAGCGAGGTATCCCATCATCACGCCGGCGAAGCTGTCGCCGGCGCCGGTCGGGTCATTCACCTCGGTAGTCGGATAGGCCGGCAGCGGATGGCAGACGCCGTCGATGAACAGAAGCGAGCCGTTCGAGCCTTTCTTGACGACTACGATCCGCGGCCCGATCGCGGTTATTTCGTTCCCCGCGGCGACGAGGTTCGTTTCCCCAGTGAACTGCACGGCTTCGGCATTGTTGATCACCAGGCCGTCAACCTCGCGCAGCAGCCTGACCAGTTCGTCGCGTTCGTTGTCGAGCCAGATGTTCATCGTATCGCAGACGGCCAGCTTCGGGCTATGCATCTGTGCGAGCACGTGCCGCTGGAGCGCGGGGCTCGAGTTGGCGAGAAAGATATAGGGCGTCGCGCGGAAGCTCTCCGGGACGTCCGGCCTGAAGCCGCCCAGCACGTTGAGCTGGACGTCGACCGTCTCGCGCGAGTCCATCGAATCGTCGTAGCGGCCCTTCCAGCGGAAGGTCTTGCCCGGCATCCTCACCAGGCCGGTAGTATCGACGTTCATATCCTTCAGCCGCTGCACGTGCTCCTCGGGGAAGTCGTCGCCCACTACGCCGACGAGCCGCACCGGCGAGAAGTACCTCGCCGCGTGCGAGAAATACACCGCCGAACCGCCCAGCACGTCGTCCACCGCACCGAACGGAGTCTCAACACTATCGAATGCGACCGAACCTACTACGAGAACCGACACGATAATCACCTCCGAGTGTCCAGTGATCAGTGTCCAGTGATCAGTGATCAGTGATCAGTATGCAGTGATCAGTGTGCAGTTTACTGCTTACTGCTTACTGAATTATACCATTCGCCCGCGCGCGTCGCAAGGGCGGCCGCTGTTAGGGTGCGTGAACACTCCTTCGGCCGAATTCCCCCTTGCTTTCTTTTGCCGTACGGTCCATAAGCGTATACGCTTATGGACCACGGAGGAGCTCGATATGCTGGACAGCGAAAAGCGCAGGCTGCGGCTGAAGCGGACGCTCCTGCTCAAGAAGCTGGCGAAGATCGGAGATTTCACGCGCGGATCGGTGGTGCTGATGAAGCGCCGCTGCTATCGCCCCAACTGCCGCAGGTGCGCTTCGGGCAGCGATTTCTGTACGGGGACGGACCCGCACAGGTAGGAGTTGAGCCGCCGAAACGACTTGCACCGTTTGAGACTAAGCGTGACGTACCTGCGATTCACACACCTTTGAGGGCTGGATTCCTGTCCACCCATTCTGTCCCACGGCGTTGCCCTGGGCTATTGTACTTCGCCCCTATGGGGGCTTTATGAGCGCCAACCCCCGCCCCGCTATCTGGCGTAGGTCGCGTCCGTTCCGTCGAACTCCACGAGAAATGCCTCGATCTTCGCCATCGCTTCTTGCGGGATTGTCGCATCACCGGCCGCCAGGCAATCCAGCAGTTGCTCCGTGTTGCTGGGGCCCAGGAGGATGCTGTCTGCCGTGTCCTGCTGCGCGATCCAGTTGACCGCCAGGTGCGTGAGGCTCATTCCAATCTCGTCGCCGATGGCCTTGAGACCCAGCATCCCGTTGAAGAATCTCTCGCTCCAGTATCGGGTGCGGTAGTTCGAGTTACCCACGAACCGGCCGCCGGCTTTCTCGTCGCTCAGGGACGCATACTTGCCGGTCAGTAGCCCGCCGGCCAGCGGGTTGTACACGGTCAGGGGGACGCCGTGCGTCTTGCAGAAGCGCACGTATTCATGCTCGATATGCCGCACGAGCAGATTGTAGATCATCTGCGTCATCACGGGACGCGCCCAGCCGTTGTCGTCGCATAGCCGAAGCACCTCGCAGGACTGCCACGCGCCGAAGTTGGAGATGGCGAAGAATCGAGCTTTGCCCGCGCGGATCACCTCGTCCATGGCCGCGAGCGTTTCCTCCACCGGTGCGGCGTAGTCGGGTCGGTGCAGATAGTAGACGTCGACATAGTCGAGGCCGAGGTCCGACAGAGATCGGTCGATGGCACGCTGGATGGCTTTGCGGGACGTGCCTTCTTCTTCGCCGTGCTCGTCGTGGCCGTATCCGACCTTCGTCGCCACGATGCACTTGTCGCGTCGGCCCTTCAGCGCCCGGCCCAGGAGCCGCTCAGACTCTCCGTGCTGGTACATGTCGGCCGTGTCGAAGTAGTTGATCCCCCGATCCAGGGCGGCATCGACGATGCGCTTCGACTCGGCTTCGTCGGCGCGCTTGCCGAACATCATCGTCCCGACGACGGCATAGGGTACGTCCAGGTCGGTTCCCGGAATGGTGACTCGCCTCAGCAGCGTGTTGCTCATACTTGATGGCCTCCTCTTGGTGAACGTGCCTTTATGATATTCTGCTCGCCGTGTGAAAGCAATGCTCTGATGGCCGACTGAAGGCTTGACTGACGTGCGTGTCGCGTGTAATATGCCGAAAATCGCATCTGACAGAAAGGCGTTTGCCCGTTAATGGAGGGGTGGAACATGGGCCAGCAAGTCAGCATTATGCCGTGCCTGGATATGCAGAACGGCCGAGTCGTCAAGGTCGTGCATTTCGTGGACATTCACGACGCGGGCGACCCGGTGGAATGCGCCGCAGCCTACTGCAAGGCTGGAGCGGATGAACTGGCGCTCCTGGACATAACGGCTACGGTCGAGGGACGGGGCACGATGCTCGATGTTGTCCGTCGCGTCGCCGACGTGGCGACCGTGCCGTTCACCGTCGGCGGCGGCATATCCGACGTAGCTTCCGCAGCGGCCGTCCTCGAAGCGGGAGCCGACAAGGTTTCCACGAGCAGCGCCGCGTTCCGGCGGCCGGAAGTCATCGCGGAGATGATCCGGGAGTTCGGCCCCGATAAGGTGACCGTGGCTATCGACGGCGACCGGAGCGGTGCGATGGCGTCCGGATACGAGGTGTATATCGACGGCGGCAGAACAGCAACCGGCGCGGATGCCGTCGAATGGGCTAAGAAGGTGGACGGCTACGGCGTGCAGGTGATCCTGCCCACGAGCAAGGCGGGCGACGGAGCAAAGACGGGCTACGACCTTCCGGTGATCCGCGCGATGAAGGATGCGGTCTCCGCGACGATCGTCGCATCCGGCGGCGCCGGCAAACTGGAGCACTTCTACGAAGCCGTCGAAGCCGGCGCATCGGTTCTTCTGGCCGCTTCAGTGTTCCATTTCCAGATGATCGGCCTCCCAGAGCTCAAGGCCTACCTCCGCGGCAGAGGGGTTGGGGTGCGATGAACCGGCTGGGGCCGGAGCCTAGCTGAAGGGCAGGCAACCACAGATCATGAAGAATACTAATCCGAGTCCGTTCGTACGAGAGCAAGGAGGCACACGCATGGGAATCCAGGAGATTCAACTGCACGCCCTGAACGGCGAGGCGTTCGTTGAGGAACAAGTGAGGGCGAGCGGCGAGACGGTAGGTGGCGGTCTGGCCGTCAACGCTCTCTCGGGGGGCGTCGATTCCTCCGTGGTAACGCTGCTGGGACACCGGGCGCTGGGGGATCGGCTGAGGACGTATTTCATCGAGAACGGCCTGATGCGTGAGGGCGAGCCGCAGTATATCGTCGATGTATTTGGGGGGCTCGGCGTGGATGTCGAGATCGTCGATGCCCGCGAGCAGTTTTTCCAGGCCCTGAAGGGCGTGACGGATCCCGAGGAGAAGCGCGACAAGGGCATAACGCAGGTCTTCTACAAGGACGTCTTCGGCAAGCTGGTCGAGGACTGCGGCGCGAAGGTGCTGCTCCAGGGGACGAATTACACCGACGTCGAGGAGACGGTCGCCGGGGTCAAGCGGCAGCACAACATCCTCGCGCAGTTGGGCATCGATACGGAGCAGGCCTATGGATACAAGGTGCTCGAGCCGATCATCCAGCTCCGCAAGCCCGCCGTGCGGGCCGTCGGCAAGGCCCTCGGGCTCCCGGAAGAGATATTCAGCCGGCCTCCGTTCCCGGGTCCGGCCCTCGCCGCCCGGGTAATCGGCGAAGTCACCCCCGAGCGGGTCGCACTGGTTCGCGCGGCTACGACTATCGTGGAAGCCGAGCTCCGCGACTCCGGAGCGTTTCAGTACCTGGCCATTCTCCATGAAGATAAAGTCACCGGCCTGCGCGACGGCAGACGGGACTTCGGCCACCAGATCGAGGTCCGCTGCTGGGACAGCACCGATGCCGTGACGGGCACGCCCATAGAGCTGCCGTTCGACCTGCTGCGAAGGATTGCCGATAGGATTACGGCGGAAGTGCCGGGAGTCGTGAGTGTCACGTATAACATCACCGCAAAGCCGCCTTCGTGCATAGAGGCGGTGTAGAGGGCCGACCGCACCTGCGCATTGATGAACTACTGACAGGGCTTTCTTGAGGATTAACAGAGGTAAACTCTACATGCCCAAGCATCCGGACATCGACAAGGTAATGATCATCGGCTCGGTCCGCATAGTCATCTGCCAGGCGTGCGAATTCGACTACTCCGGCACTCAGGCGTGCAAGGCC
>JAUWKK010000363.1 GCA_030614245.1 Planctomycetota bacterium
AAAGTCGGTCATAGTGATCCGGTGGTTCTGTGTGGAAGGGCCATCGCTCAAAGGATAAAAGGTACGCCGGGGATAACAGGCTGATCTCCCCCAAGAGCTCACATCGACGGGGAGGTTTGGCACCTCTATGTCGGCTCATCACATCCTGGGGCTGGAGAAGGTCCCAAGGGTTTGGCTGTTCGCCAATTAAAGTGGTACGTGAGCTGGGTTTAGAACGTCGTGAGACAGTTCGGTCCCTATCTGGCGTGGGCGGAGGAAGTTTGAGGAGACCTGTCCCTAGTACGAGAGGACCGGGATGGCCGCACCTCTGGTGTACCAGTTGTCTCGCCCGAGGCATCGCTGGGTAGCCATGTGCGGAATGGATAAACGCTGAAAGCATCTAAGCGTGAAGCCTACTCCAAGACTAGTCATCCCCGCTCGAAAGAGCCTGAAGGACCGTTGAAGACCACAACGTTGATAGGCTGGATGGGTAAGCACAGTAATGTGTTGAGCTAACCAGTACTAATAGTCCGTGAGGCTTAACCGCCTTCATTTCTTCCTTCTGCCGCCAATCAAAGAGATATCCACCAGCGCTACGCTGACTATTCGACGTCCGAGAAAACTATCGAGCAGCAGCTCGAAACATTTTTCCCGGTGACAACAGTGAGGGGGCCATACCTGTTACCATTCCGAACACAGTAGTCAAGCCCTTCACGCCGATGATACTGGGTAATAACCTGGGAAAGTAGGTCATCGCCGGGAGTAATCACCGACGAACCCGCCCCGCCGAACAGGCCGTGGCGGGTTCTCTCATGCCCGCACGAATCTCCTCTGGAGTAGCATCTCTCCGTGGGGCAGGCCTGCCGGCCCCCTCCATAGGCGGGCGGGTACGGCACGGCCAGCCGATACCCGGCACTGCTCCGCCCCGCCTGCCCGCCTCAGGAGGGTTGGGGCTGGGATTTCACTCGTCGACCTTACCCACGGCGTTGCCGTGGGCTTTCTTACTCCGCCCCTGACGGGGCTGCAACACGCTGCCGATATTCTAAACACGCCAAACACATGTAGTGACCCCCTAAAAGCAAGACAATTTTATGCGGCAACAAGTGTGCGATCTCTGCCTGCTCGACGTCATGATACCCAGGCTCAGCGGCATCGCCGTCCATCAGGAGTTCGGCAGAATGGACTGCGAACCGTTCCCCGTCGTCTTCGTCACGGCTCTGCCCCGCGACCGCGGCGCCGACGTCCCTGCCGACGCCGTCATCAACAAACCCTTCGAGCCGTCCTATCTCGTCAACGTGATCCGCTCATTCATCGGGTGACCCACCACCACACGTCGGCCGTGAAGACACTGATCGAAAACGCTGTACTCACCACCACCACCATCATCGGCGGCGAGATCGTCCGGCAGGCGTGATATCGCGGCTATACGAACCTCTTCAGTCTGCAAGCAGAGAGATGGCGCGAAAGCCTCGAACTCGGCCGCATCGTGGCGGTCTGTGCCGTCGCCGGGCTCCAAAGAACTCCGTCCTCAATGCAATGAAGGCAGAACTTATGACGCCTTCGGGCCGCTGACTGCGGGGATCAGGCTGATTTGCCTGCGAAGGTTCGCACAGCGGCTTGATTTGCTGAGAGGATGCGGGTATACCATTGCCCGTCAGGCCGCAAGGGTGGCACGTTCAAGCATAGCTTGGACGTGGAGCATGCACGGCCAACCTGAGACGGTTGACCGTGGCACCCGCCAGGTAAGGAGGTAGATGTATGCACTCGTATCTTGCAGTCGATCTTGGCGCCGAGAGCGGGCGCGTCGTCAGGGGCACCCTCGACGACGACCAGCTCCGGCTTGAGGAGGTTGGGCGATTCCCCAACGGGATGATTCGGATACGCGGGCGTCTGCACTGGAACTTCGTCCGGCTGCTGGAGGAGATGAGACGTGCGTTCCGAGCCTGCTCCTCTGATCCGGCCCCGGAGAGCGTTGGCGTCGACTCCTGGGGCGTCGATTTCGCACTCCTCGGCGACGATGGCTCGGTCCTCGGCATGCCCGTCGCATATCGCGATTCGCGTACCGACGGAATGATGGAGAAGTTCTTCGAGATCATCCCCTCGGAGAAGGTCTACGAGAAGACGGGCATTCAGTTCATGCAGTTCAACACGCTCTTTCAGCTCTTTGCGATGTCGCAGCAGAAGTCTCCGATCCTGCCCATCGCGAAGGACCTGCTGATGATTCCCGATCTGTTCCACTACATATTCTCGGGCGAGAAGACGACGGAGTTCTCCGACGCGACGACGACGCAGATACTGAACGTGCATGAAAACGATTGGGATGCCGAACTGCTCGAGGCCGCCGGAGTTCCGCCCGGGATAATGCAGGACGGGGTCAAGCCCGGCACGATCGTCGGCACCCTGACGCGCGAGATGCAGGATGAAACCGGCCTCGGGGCGATACCGGTCATTGCACCGGCGACGCACGACACCGGGTCCGCCATCGCGTCGGTGCCGGCGACCGGCGATGACTGGGCGTATATCAGCTCTGGAACCTGGTCGCCGATGGGGATCGAGATCACCGAGCCGATCTGCACGCGGGCGGCATGGCGGAACAATTTCACGAACGAGGGCGGCGTTAACGGGACGTATCGGTTCCTCAAGAACGTAGTCGGCCTCTGGGTGGTCCAGCGCTGCCGGGCGGATTTCGACGGGGAATACAGCTATACCGAACTTACGCAGATGGCCGACGACGCACCCGCGTTTGCCGGCCTTGTCAATCTCCGCGACTCGCGGTTCCTCAATCCGCCGTCAATGCCGGATGCAATCGCCGATGCGTGCAGGGATGCCGGCGAGCCGGTGCCGGATACCCCGGCGGCTTTCGTCCGCTGTGCGCTCGAAAGCCTAGCGCTTGAATACCGGATTGTGCTCGACGAACTGCGAGACGTTCAGGACCGGCCGATCAATCGCATCCACATCATCGGCGGCGGCACTCGGAACCGCCTGCTCTGCCGGATGACCGCCGCCGCCACGGGCTTGCCCGTTATTGCAGGCCCCGTCGAGGCGACAGCTATCGGCAACCTGATAGTCCAGGCGCAGGCACTGGGACACATAGCATCGCTGAGCGAGGCCCGGGCACTCGTGAGGCGCTCGTTCCAGGTGCAGGAATTCGAGCCGCAG
>JAUWKK010000024.1 GCA_030614245.1 Planctomycetota bacterium
AGCCCACGGCAACGCCGTGGGTGCAGAGCAGGAAAAAGGAAAAGCCCTGAAAGGGCGTAATAAGACAGCCCACGGCAACGCCGTGGGTAAGGTTGACGAGTGAAATCCCAGCTCTGAAGGGGCGGAGTAGTGCCGGGAATCGGCAGGCCATGCCGTACCCGCCCGCCTATGGAGGGGGCAGGCAGGCTGGAAAGCCCGCCAGAATCGCGGGCAGGCCTGCCCCACGTGCCCACGTAAAACAGCCGTCGCATCCTCGCTGCGGAGCAGCGGAGGCATATAGGCTGGGGCTTCAGCCCCAGTTGAGAAGCGAAACAAAACGAGCCGCCCTGAAGGGGCGCAGGAACGCTGGGAACTGTAGTTTGCCCGTCGCTCCTCCGGAGCTTTCGACGGGCTAAACTCATACGAGGCCGACCCGCGACATGCTACGGCCCGGGGGCACAACAAAACCGGCTCCTCAACAGGTCATTATGCCTCACGTCACCTGTCGGGGCCTGGCCACTCACACGAGACATCGAACGATCTTGTCATATGCAAGCAAGCAGGCTTGCCCCACGCCCCCTCGCCACGCCCGCCCGCGCTCTCGCTTTTCCCTTGCAATCGGGTCATGCTTCGGTATAATGCGGTTGTAGAGAAAAGGAGAAGACGAGCAGAAGGAGCCCATCCGGGCAGGAGACACTGTTGATGGCGGCGAAGATGAAGGAGAGAAAAGCGGAGCTTATCGAGAAGTTCGCTGTGCACGAAGGGGATACCGGCTCACCTGAGGTTCAGGTTGCACTATTGACGGAACGGATCAACCACCTGGCGGAACACCTTCGCACGCATAAGAAGGATCATTCTTCGCGGCGCGGGCTGCTCAAGCTGGTAGGTCAGCGTTCGCGGCAGCTGAAGTACCTCACAAAGAAGGATCGCAATCGTTACCTTGCAATCATCGGGAGCCTGGGACTCCGCAAGTAGCCGTTCCGAGTTCAGTCGCCAGTGTTCAGTGGCCAGTATCATCATTCTTCACTGCTTACCGCTTACTGCTTACTGATAACTGATTCGTGTATCATCCGGTCAGCAGTCCCCCCGGCCTTCGCGACGAACGACACCCCAATCAACAGGATGCTGCCGGCTCGTCAATGACGTGACAACATGTGCGTGTTCGATTAGTGAATGTGAAGATTTGAAGAAGTTGTAGAGAAGAGAGAAGGAATTACAGAAAGAGCCCGGCGTCAATGCGGCATGATGAAGCGGTTGTGAATACATGAACGCGGCGGAATGTGAAGGGACGCGGGCAGAGGAGAAAGAAAGTGATTATGAGAGTAGAGAGAGAGATTGCAGGGCGTAAGCTGATTATCGAGACCGGCAAAATCGCCAAGCAGGCGAATGGTTCGGTAACGGTTCGGTATGGCGACACAGTGGTGCTGTCGGCGGCGGTGCTGTCGAGTAATCAGCGTGCGGGGATAGACTACTTTCCCCTGATGATCGAATACCGCGAGAAGGGCTATGCAGCCGGGAAGATCCCCGGCGGGCGCTTCCTCAAGCGGGAGACGCGGCCGACAACGAAAGAGGTTATAACTTGCAGGATGATCGATCGGCCGAACCGTCCGCTCTTCCCGCAAGCAATGCGCAACGACATCCAGGTCAGCAATATCGTCCTGTCGGCCGACAATCAGAATGACCCCGACGTCCTGGCGATGATCGGAGCTTCGGCCGCGCTGGCGATCTCGGACATCCCCTTCGACGGCCCGACGGCCGCGGTGCGTATAGGCCGCAAGGACGGCCAGTTCATCGTCAATCCAACGATCGAAGAGGTCGACACCGGGGAGCTTGACCTGACGGTCTCGATCGTCGGTGATGCGATATGCATGGTCGAGGCAGGTGCTAAAGAGCTGCCCGAAGAAATGATACTCGATGCCCTGATGCTGGCGTTCGAGGAGGCCCAGCCGATCATCGAGATGATCAACGAACTCGCCGAAGGCTGCGGCAAGCCCAAGATCATATTCGAATCGCCCGAGCTGCCCGACGGCTTGTGCGACAGGATGAACGAGATCGGCGGGGGCCGCATAGACCAGGTCATCATCAGCGACAGCAAGGAAGGCCGTTCCCAGGCCGTCGGCGCGCTGTTCCAGGATGCCAGGGCGGCGCTCTGCCCCGAGGACGACGAGAACGCCTTCGATCTCAGCGACGTCAAGACATGTTTCGACGACCTGCACAAGGCAGCCGTCCGCAGGACCATTGCCGGCGGCACGAGGATCGACGGCCGCGCCCACGACGAGATCAGGGCCATCTCCAGCGAGGTCGCCTGCCTCCCCAGAACGCACGGCTCGGCGCTCTTCACACGCGGCGAGACGCAGGCATTCGTGATAGCTACCCTGGGCACGCAGATAGACGAGGAATACATCGACAGCCTCCTCGATCTGTACTCGCGCAAGTTCATGATGCAGTATAACTTCCCGTCGTTCAGCGTCGGGGAAGCCTGGCCCGACCGCGGCCCCAAGCGTCGCGACATCGGCCACGGGGCGCTCTCCGAGAGAGCCATCAAGGCCGTTCTGCCCGCTCCGGAAGATTTCCCATATACCATCCGCGTCGTATCCGACATAATGGAGAGCAACGGCTCTTCGTCGATGGCGTCGGTCTGCGGCGGGACGCTCTCATTGATGGACGCCGGTGTGCCGATCAAGGCGCCCGTCGCGGGCATCGCAATGGGGCTCGTCCAGGAAGGCGAAGAGATATTCATTCTCTCGGATATCATGGGCGACGAAGATCACTACGGAGATATGGACTTCAAAGTTGCCGGCACCAGGAACGGCATCACCGCCCTTCAGATGGACTGCAAGATAGCAGGCCTGAGCAAGGAAGTGCTCGCGCGTGCGCTCGAGCAGGCACATGGCGGCCGGATGCACATCCTGGGCAAGATGCTGGAGACGATCCAGGAGCCGAGGGCTGACATCTCGCCATACGCGCCACGACTGCTCATCATCATGGTGCCGGTGGAGAAGATCGGCGCCATCATCGGCCCAGGCGGCAAGACTATCCGGGCGATCGAGAGCGAGACCGGCGCCAAGGTCGAGATCGACGACGACGGCAGTGTTACCGTATCGTCAACCGACCTCGCCGAGGCCGAAGCCGCGGTCAAGTGGATCGAGGAGCTGATCGCCGAGCCGGAGATGGGCAAGGTCTACGACGCCCGTGTCGTCTCGCTCGTTGATTTCGGCGCATTCTGCGAGTTCATGCCCGGCCAGGATGGCCTGGTGCACGTTTCCGAGCTCGACGAGGGCTATGTCGACAGACCCGAGGACGTCGTTAAGATCGGCGACGTTATCAAGGTGAAGGTAATCAGGATCGAAGATAACGGCAAGGTGCGGCTCAGCCGCAAGGAAGTGATGCGTGATGAGCGCCGCGCCCGGGGCGAGGACGTGCCTGAAGGCGCCCCCAGGGATCGCGGGCCCAGCCGCGGACGCGGCGGCTCGCGCGACGGCGGACGTGGCAGAAGCGACCGAGGCGGCAGAAGCGACCGAGGCGGCGGAAGCGACCGAGGCGGCAGCAGCGACCGAGGCGGCAGAAGCAGCAGAGGCGGCGGAAGCAGCAGAGGCGGCGGAGGCGGGCGCCGCAGCAGATAGCGCGCTAAGCAATAGCGTGGATTGTGTTGACACCGGGAAGCGTGCGGTCAGTCAGGTGAACTGTCCGCACGCTTGCATGTCTACCCTGGAATTGGATTACAGCCGTGTGGCTTGTGAGGCGGGCCCGCTCGGTATGATGCGAGCCGCTGGCGTGGTCTCACCTGCGGCACCGGACGCATTCCCGCCTGTCGGCTCCCCAGGTCTCACTCGCCCAGCAGCCCGTTGAGTTTCCCTTCCAGCTCCCCCTTCGGCTTGAATCCGACGAGCGTATCGACGAGCTCTCCGCCCTTGAAAAGCAGCAGAGTCGGCACCCCACGGATGCCGAAACGCTCGGCGATGTCAGGCGACGTGTCGACATCCACCCTGCAAAACTTGATCCTGTCAACGAATTGCTCAGATAGCTCATCCAGTACCGGCTCTATCATCTTGCACGGCGGGCACCATTCCGCGGAAATATCAACCACGACCGGCAGATCTGATTCCACCACTTCAGACTCGAACTGCTCGCTCGTGATAGTCGCTACATCGCCCATCAGTATTCCTCCATTTTCAGAAGCGCGTATAACGCGTGTCGTCCCATCAACGAAAGATATTGTAGCGAACGACCCGTGTGAAGTAAATGGGGCGCATTGCAGTGATCAGTGCTTACTGCTTACTGCTTACTGCTTACTGCTTACCGGTAACGGCCTGCTCCGACACTATCTCTATTCCGCACAGCAGGGCTGTTCCCTTGCTCGGGATCATGGATACCTTCAGGTCGGCGGCGATCTCGACGCCCTTGAACTCCCTGACGACCGCACGTCGGTTCAGGCGGCCGGCTGCCCTGACTATGTCGAAGTCCTTCAACACCTGCTTGCCTTGCAGCGAGACGCTGAAAACGCGCTCTCCGCCCCCCACGCGATCCGGCTCGGCGAAGTGCAGGCGGACGGTGCAGAGATGCTTAGTTGCCGGGTCCCTGTCTATGGTGATAACGAACGAACTCAGTCCCTTCATTCCCGAGGCGGCGACCCAGTTGAGGTTGCCGGTGATCCTCCACGGATGAAGCCGGAACGTCTTGGTGTTTGCAGGGCTGACGGCGATGGGGAGCTTTGGCGACGGGCCGCCGGTGGCGGGATACTCGAGCCACAGCGTGCCGTTGTCGGCCTCGCGGTCCCCCGGCGCACCCAAGTTGATGCCGATCTGCTGCACTCGTTCCTCCGGCCATTTGATCCGGTTGAACGTCCACGTCGGCGTCTCCGGCGTGTGAACGAGTGCGACCGAGCACTGGTTCTGATAGCTGCACACGCAGGTGCGGGTATAGTCGGGCGCGCTCAGCACGCCATTGGCCGCGATCAGGTTCGAGGTGCAACTCGATCTGAATCCGCCGAAGGTGCCCGTTCCGCCGTCGGCCTTCAAGTCGAAGTAACCCGCCGCGGCGGAGCGGAAAGTCAGCAGGTGCTCGCTGGCAACAGCCGTATCGCAACCGTAGTTCCGCACAAACGTCCACGGAACTTCCGTCCCAGAGAGCGGATGCTTTCGCATGCGAGTCTCGCCGCTCAAGAGGTCCAGCGCGAAACCCTGGGTGATGATTGTCTCGTTGTGAAGCATGCACGGCCCGCTGTACTTGACGGACTTGTCCCACAGGACGCCGCCGTCCACCCCTCGGCATACGATCATCCGCTCGCCGGCCTCGTCGGCGACCATGTCGCGCGAGCTTCGACCGGCCTGCAGCAGCAGATCGTGCTTCTCCGAATACCCCAGCCACGTGCCGAAGACATTCCGGCCGGTGCTCCAGACTTCCCTGCCGGTGCGTGCGTCTATGGCGATGACCCGCGCCCCGGCATCGGGGTCACCCCCGCGGCGCTTGATGCGGCCCGCTGCCGCAGCGGGCAGTCTGTCGATGCAGAAGACCTTACCGGCGCCCATCACGATAGCGTTATGTCGCAACGAGTGCCGGGCGGTGTACGTCCACAGCACCTCGCCCGTGTGGCGGTTCATCGCCACGAGCCGCTTGCTTGCCGTGTAGTCGAGCCCTTTGCCGCCGATCTTCGGCCTTTTCGGAATCTTGGGCAGGGCCGAATAGTAGCATCTCAGCAGGTTGCGGTTCAGTTCCGTCAGCTTGATGTCGTGTGCTAGCGGCCCCCGGCGCGCCTTGATATGATCGGCGATCCGCTTCCGGAGGCCGGCGATGCTCTTGTTTCCTGCCTGCCCGCCGAGGCGGGCGGCCATCGCATTCACGGCGTCGGAGATGTGCACGGTGATGTCGTCCCGCGTCAGAAGCCTGTTGAAGTTGACGGCGATGAAGTGCCGGTCGTTCTGGCCTTTCTTCTTCTGGACGTATCGAAAGTTCTTCAAAGCCTTTATGCTGTTGGCGAGCCGGGCGAGATCCCCGTCCTTCCATTTCTTGAACTCGTCCACGGTGAAATCGGGCGCCCAGAATCTGAGCGGCTGCGCTCCGGCGAGGAGGATATCCTCCCACACTCCGATATAGCCCCATTTCGGCCGCGCGGTCTCGCCGTCTGCCGGCGGCAGGCGGAACTCGGCCAGCTTCCTGCCCGTCGCAGGAGCCAGCCGCAGGCCAACGTCCCCGTGTGCCACGTAGATGCCATCGGCCAGCGATACGTAGTTGCTGCCGAGCGAGTTGGCCCCGGGCTGATGGCTGGTGTAGTCGTAATAAGTCCCGATGCCCTCGAGGTCGGCTTCCCACAGGACTCTGCCGGTGTAGACGTCTTTCGCGCGGATGATATCGGGACCCTCGATGAACAGACGGCCGCCCGCAACCTGCGGTGACGGACCGTGCCCATGGCGGGGCAGAATCTTCTCGTTCGACGACCCGCCGAACCACAGCAGCCCCAGAGGCGCCTGCACCAGCTTGTCCTTCGAGACGACCGAATTGGCTGCATCTGCATATTGATGCGTCCAATCCGCCGAACCCGGCAGAGGGCCGGCGCGCGTCAGCAGCGTGAACCCGCCCGCCCGTTTCACCTCGGCGTTTGGGAAATTCGCTCTGGCGATGCTCGCCGCGAAGGCCTCGTGCCGGTCTTTCGACATCGGCAGGCACGCAACGCCGCCGTAAGGACGCAGCACGCGGTGGACTTCCCTCACAAAAGCTGCCGTTGCAGGGCGGCCCGCAGCCGCCGGATCCTCAGAAACGATCAGGCTTGCCAGATACGGCGACAGCCGGAATCCGAGCGGATCGCCTACGTAAACCGCCACGCGGTGGCCGTACAGGCCAAGCGCGTCGAGTCGCCTGCGGACCGTTGTGACCTTCTTTGCATCCGGATCGATCGCGATGACGTGAAGCTTCGACTGCCGGGCGATCTCCTCGACCAAGCCGCCCGATCCCACGCCCAGTGCAACGCAGTAGCCCTCGGTCACGCCGGTCTGCTTCAGGATAGCGCCGGCCGTCGCAGCCCATTGATTCCTGCCTGAGCGTGGCACGGTCAACCGGCTTCGGTTGGCCGTGTTTGCTCCACGTCCAAGCTCTGCTTGAACGTGCCACCCGGGCATCCGGGCCGTTGCAGGCTTCTCGCCGAAGCAGTATATCGTCCCCTCGAGCGTAACGACGATCAGCTTGCCGTCGGCGGCGAGCATGTTTGCGGGGGTGCCGGCGATCATCGTCTGCCAGGAGACCTTCGCTTTGCCGTTATTGCCGGGGAGATCGACGGCTTTAAGCAGCGGGCCGTCGTTAATGTATAACCGAGAACCCGCCTTGATCTGCAACTTGCCTTCGGTCTTCAGGCTCCACAGTTCGGTCGTTCTCCAGGGACTGCACCCGCGAGGGCGCTTCTCTTTCGTCGGCTCGATGGTGGCTCCCGGGACATTCAGAGCGCGAATATTGTGCCCGTCGCTGGTATATAGGGCCTCGGGGGCGGAGATAGGCTCGGGCAGCGTAACGTTGTGGCGGCTGCCGTCGGCGAGATCGAAAACCGTGCCGGAGTTGAAGAAGAAGGAGTCGGTGGCGACGACGCGATGGCTACCGCGTTTGCCGTTCGCTGCCAGGTGGTAATAAAGGAACTTGCCCGTGTGCAACTCGAAGACGGCCGGCACAGAGCGTCCTCCGGGGACGATGAGCCTGTCGCCGGCAACGGCGAGGGCTCCCTGCGGCGCTACTGCGGCAAAAGCCGGGCTATCGTGCGGCTGGTTCATGTAGATCGCACCGGTGCTGTCATTCGTCCAGATAACGCGGCCTGTCGCGGCGTCCAGGGCGTAGATGAACACACCCTCGAAGGGCCAGATACCGGCGGCGAAGTAGATCGCATCGCCGGCCAGCACGGGACCGCCTCGGGCCGGCCACGGGGAGATCAGCCGCTCGTTGCCGAGCACCTTGCGCTCGGATGGCTTGCCGTTGAATTTCCACAGCAGCACCCCGTCGGAAGCCTTCAGGCAGTAAAGATGCCCGTCATCCGACGCGAAGAAGACTCTGTCTTTCCACGCGATGGGAGCGAAACGCACGGGGCCGTCGGTATAGCAGCGCCAGCGTCGTTTGCCGGTGTCGGTGTCGATGGCGGTGAGGGAGTCGTTGTGCGACGAGCCGATGAACATCGTCTTGCCGGAGACGACGGGCAGGTAGGCTGCGTCGAACTGCATTCGATCCTGGTCGGGCCAGGCGGGCTTGAGTGGCGGATAATGCAGCAGCCACTTCAAGTGCAATTCGGCCGGCAGCGAATGCGGCGACGCGGCGCTGCGGGCCGCATCGTATCGCCACGTCGGCCAATCAGCGGCGGCTTGGCCACCCGAAGAACAAACCGAACAGAACGACAGAATTGCAGCACAGGCATACATTTTCATCGCGGTTGAATAGTCCTTCAATGTAAGTATCAGCCCGCCGTCGGCGGTAGGGGCGGTTCGCGAACCGCCTTTACATCGTCGAGCAGCTTGCCGCTATCCATCTGCACGATTCGTCCGGCGGCTCCGGCGGTTTCGACGTCGTGAGTTACCAGCAGGACGACTCCCCCTTCCGCCGCAAACTCAGCCAGCGAGCCGAGTACGGTCTGGGAATTGACGCTGTCGAGATTCCCGGTCGGCTCGTCCGCCAGCAGCATCCTGGGCCTGTTGAGCAATGCTCGCGCCAGCGCGACTCGCTGGCGCTCGCCGGTGCTCAGTTCGGAGGGCACGTGGTGCGCGCGCCCGGTCATGCCGAAGCGTTCGATCAATTCCATCGTCCGCTCGAGCGCATCGCGCGACGGCAAGGCAAGCGACGGCGCGAGCACGTTGTCTATCACGTTCAGATACGGGATGAGATGAAACTGCTGGAAGACGAATCCGATCTCCGCCGCGCGGAAGCAGGCACGCTTCTCGGGAGAAAGCCCATAGGGGTTCGTCCCGTCAATCGCCACATCTCCGTCGTCAGGATCGAGCAGGCCGCCGGCCGTGAGCAGCAGGGTCGTTTTGCCGCAGCCGCTGGGGCCCTGTACCGCGACGAATTCGCCGGCCGAGACCTGCATCGACAGCCCGTCCAACGCTCGGACCGGGCCGTCCGGGCCGGAATACGTCTTACCAAGGTTGCGAATACCAAGCATACTCATCTCACAACCCCCTGCCGGGTGACCCCTATTCCTGCTGCAACACAACGGCTGGATCCTGCCCGGCAGCAATCATAGCCGGAATGAAACCGGCCAACCCGGAGAGCACCGGCGCGATCACCAGAACGAGCGCGAGCAATATCGGATCGAATAACGCTGCGGCTATGCGGGTATGCTCGACGACCTGGCCGGAGACGGCGCCGATCAGGAAGCCGCCCGCGTAACCGATGACTGCGCCGGCCAGCCCCGTCAGGCACGATTTGACGAGGAATATCGCAAAGATGTCTCTCGATCTCACGCCGAGCGCGCGCAGGATGCCGATTTCGGATCGGCGTTCTCGAACGTTGCCGAACGCGAGCAGGCCGATCCACACGATGCCGCCTACGGTGACGACCGGGACGAGCAGCGCCGCGAAGGCCTCGCGTGCCCGCCGCAGCTTCAGCCTGTTCTTCTTCTCGGCTTCGATGGCGTTCCTGGC
The DNA here is from genome assembly GCA_030614245.1 of Planctomycetota bacterium. Taxonomy (GTDB): domain Bacteria; phylum Planctomycetota; class PUPC01; order JABMSA01; family JAUWKK01; genus JAUWKK01. The sequence goes on from JAUWKK010000024.1 coordinate 9,585, forward strand.
GGCGGTTTCGGCCCGTGTGCGGGCCTCCGCACGGGTGAGAGCCTTCGACGCCTTCTCTTTTATCTGGACCTTGTTCTCGAGGATCCCGGCGATCTCCTCCCGCACTTTCGGGAGGCCCGTCCACGCACAGCGGCATTCCAACGCGAGGATGGCGTTGATCAGCCCCTTCCTGCCGAGCAGTTCCTGGGCCGTCCCCAGATCGATCCACGCAGTGATGTCGTCCCTGGTGCCGCGTTCCTCGTGGCATTCGCCGACGGTGAACTCGCGGCCCATGAACTTCACCTTGCTGCCGGGCTTCAGAGCCAGCGAGCGATGCAATTCATATCCCAGCACGATAGTTCCGGGCGGGACGGCTTCGATGATCGGCTTCTTGGGGTCGCGATGGACGAGCGGCACCTCGCCGCGCGTGCCGATCAGTATGATCTTGCGGCGATGCTCGGGCCATTCGGCTTTCTGCTCGAGCATGGGCAGCAGGTGCCGCACGGTTACGATGCGCGAGTCGGCAAGTTTGTGGACGTAATCCTCGGGCATGAACTCCGAGGCATAGCCTTCGGAGTAAAAATCGCTCAGGTTCTGCTCCTTCGGCAGGATGAGGATATTGAACCCGAGCTTCTTCATTATCTTCCTGTAATCGTCTTCGAGCCGCTTCATCTCGGCTTCGGTCTGGGCCTGCTTGCGGGCGATCACCATCTCGGTGCGGAGATCGTGCCCGTGCAGCAAGGTCAGTTCGGCCACGAGGCAGCCGACCGCGACGAGCACGGAGAGGCACCCCAGGCCGAAGTTGAGCTTGCGATACAAAATCTCTCGGGTTACCAGATGCCAGACGTTCAAGATGCTACCTTTGTCTTCCGAACAAAATCAGCCCGGCTGCGGCCAGGACGATGACCCCCACGCCGATGGCGAGCAGCATGTTTCTCAAGAGAGGAGCCGTTGTCGGGGCGGGCAAAGGCTCTTCCGGCCGAGCGACGGGTGGCACGTTCAAGCGAAGCTTGGACGTGGACCGAACACGGCCAACGCAAGGCCGTTGACCGTGCCACCCGCCTACGGCAGTTTCGTCGGCAAAATCGGACAGGCCCATCAGCGGCGGGAGTTCATCCACCGCGACCAGCCCGCCTTCGAGCGAGGCATCCCAGTCGGCACGCATCAGCAGATCTATGCCGGGGTTGAGTTCCTTGACCATGCACGAACAGCGCCCGACGAGAAACGCGCAGGCCTCTTCAACATTGTCCCTGTTGATGCCCTTGCCCACGAGCGCGTAAAGCGCGCGGCCGCGACCGAAGACGGGAAACACCATCGGCTCGTCGAACTCCGAGAGGTCGTCCTCGCTGCGCAGCAGCATGTTTACGAATACCTGCTCGGCGGGAATCTTGCGGGAGACTCTAAATATCGAGAACTTCAGTTTCAGCCCGGCAGGCGGGTCGGGCACGCCTCCAAAGCCGTAGATGCTCCGATCGGGCAGGTGCAGGGTCTCGAGCGCCTCGTCGAGCAGTTTTTGCAGCTTCTTCGCGGCCGCGTCATCCCGCTCTCGTTTGCCGCATTCGAGCATCCCCCCGCCAGCGGTCTCGCCTTCGATGATGCGCTTCATAACCTGTCGGCGTGCAGGGGAATCGACAATTGAGGTCGCGGTCGAGGCCGTTAGCCGCCCGGCCCAGACGTCGCCCAATGCCTGCGAGCGCAGCGGATAGCGCACGACCACCCACGGCGGCTCGGCTCCCGGCTGAGCTTCCCACAACTTCTGCGTATCGGCGTCGAGTTCTTTGGAGATATCAATCGTCCGCAGCGAGAAGTTGGCCGGCGGCGTTTCACATTCTTCAGCCTGCCTGAGCCATTTTATCACCGCGAGGTCGCCGCCGGCGAGTGGCCCGCTATGAAAGACGACGACTTCGTACGCGTCCGCCGGCCAGCGTTCGAGTGCATAACGAAAGACGGGCACAGAGCATGCGCACGCCGAGGGCGCCGCTATCGACACCAGGACGGTTATCAGGCCCGCCACAGCGGGCAGGCATGCAGCCATCAGATTCGCTCGGCGGAGCGCCATATCTCACCTTCCGGCACAAAAGGCAGCTTGCGCCTCATCCTCTTATATCATAACACCGGAGCGTTGACAATAGTCGCAGCGATTTGAGAGCGGATTTCGTTATTCGGCGCCGCTTGTAATGAGCGAAGTTGCGGCACGTCGAAGAAGTATCTTCCCCGCAGGCCTTTAGAGTATCCGCTTGACGCGGGGATGGAACCACAGATTAACACACCCGCCTGCCTATGGCAGGGATAAACACAGATAAGATCGTCGGACTGTCGAGATGGTACTTGAGTATGGCGTCTATAGAATCCCGGCTTGTAGCCCCGTAGGCCACGCCATAGGCAGGCCGGCATGGCCAACCCAAGGACGGTTGACAGTGGCACCCAGCCGCGGATTGCAGCCCCGCAAGGGGCGAATTAGAACAGCCCACGGCAACGCCGTGGGTATAGTTGATGAGTGAAATCCCAGCCCTGAAGGGGCGGAATAGCGCTGGAAATCGGCAGGCTGGAAAGCCTGCCCCACGAAGAGATGCTGCTCTTGCATGGCGGTGGCTTGCCACCCCAACCCTCATGATGCGGGCAGGCGGGGCTACAGCGCGTCGCTCTCGCGGATCTCGTCGAGGCGGAGCTCGGCCTCGACTTGGCCGATTGCGACGATGGCAGTATTCTTGCGTGTGTCGATGCGGACGACTTTGCCGGTGCGTGCAAAGCGTTCGACGTAGACCTCGTCGCCGACGTCGAAGGGCAGGAAAGCCTCTGGCGGCAAGTGTTTACGGGCCTTTTGCTCCAGTTCGATCCGGGCTTGCTCGTATTGTCTGCGTGCGTCTTCGGCCTCCCGGCGTGCGAGGTCGGCCGCTTCGCTCTGCATCTCGGCGTGCTTGCGTGTGCGTTTGACTTCGCTGATGACGTCGTTGAGCTTGCCGCTCGTGCGCTGCAAGAAGCTCTTTGCGCGATTGAAAACATGCTTCGGCAGCCCGAGGCGCCGCGCGATGACGAGCGCGTTGCTCTCGCCCGCCTCGCCGATCAGGAGTCTGAACGTAGGCCGCAGGGTTTCGATATCGAACTCAACACAGGCATTCTCGGTCCGGGCCGAGCGGTATGCGTGCAGTTTCAGCGCTCCCAGGTGCGTTGTGACGATGCCCAGGCAGTTTCGGCTCTGGAGTTCTTCGAGCATGGCGCGTCCCAGGGCGGCACCCTCGGACGGATCCGTCCCCGCACCGAGTTCGTCCAGCAAGACGAGCGAATGCCTGTCGGCATTCCGCAAGACGAAGACAATACGCCTCATGTGCGACGAAAACGTGCTCAGGCTCTGCTGGAGGCTCTGTTCGTCTCCGATATCGGCGAAAACGGTGTGGAATATAGGCATTACGGCCCTCTGGGCCGGCACGTGCAGGCCGCACTGGGCCATCAGACACAGCAGGCCGATGGTCTTGAGGGCAACGGTCTTGCCGCCCGTGTTGGGGCCCGTCACGACGAGAATATCGAAGTTCTCGCCGAGCCGGACGTCGATCGGGACGACCTTCTCCGGCATCATCGTAGCGTCTTCACCGCGATTGCGGATAATCAGTTCAAGGACCGGATGCCGTGCGGATTTCAGCCGTATGGGGCCGTCGGGATTGACCTCCGGCTCGATCATCGAGAGGGTCCGGCTGAGCTTGCCCTTAGCACAGAGCAGGTCGATTCGTGCGAGCATCTCAACAGTTTCGATGATGCTCCCGGCCAGTTCGCCGACGGCTGCCGTCAATTCTCGGAGGATTCGCTGGACTTCCTCGCGCTCGGCGTCCCTCATCTCGGCCTGTTCGTTGCCCATGTGGACGAGTTCCATCGGCTCGATGTAGACCGTCTGGCCGGAATCGGAGGATCGATGGACGACCCCGGGGATTCTGCGCTTGTGAGTGGCCTGCACGGCGATAACGAAGCGGTCGCCGCTGACGCTCGGCTGAGAATGCTGGAGGTAGCTCTTCACGCTGTCAGAGGCGAGTATCTGCTGTATACGGCCGCGCATTGCGTCGCGATTTGCCCCGATCTTCCTGCGGAGCCGCGCCAGATCGGGGCTGGCGCCATCCCGGACGTGGCCCGTTTCATCGATACACGTGTCAATCTGCGAGTGAAGTGTGCGGAGATTCGCGATCTTGTAGGCCTTGGTGCGCAGTAGTCCATAGGCATCGTCGAGGCCGCTGAGGAATGTGAACATGCGTCCGGCGCAATACAAGGCTTGCAGGATTTGCACGAATTCCCCGGGCAGCAGCACAGAGCCGATTTCCGCCCTCTTGATCAGCTTGCGGATATCGACAAGGCCGCCGAGCGGGGGTTCGAGTCCTTCGTCGAGCATCTCGCGCATCTGCGTCGTTTCGGCTTGGGCCGCCCTTATCCAGTCGACATTCGGCGATGGCTTCACGGCCATTGCCAGGGACTTGCCCATCGAGGAGCCCGCAAATGAAGCGAGTGTCTCGCAAAGCTTGTCAAATTCCAGCAGGCGAAGAGTGCGTTTGTCCATAATGTGTGCCGCAGACGCAGTGCAGTGGTGAGAGCATGGGGCCGCTCAATAGTATCGGACTGCGACGTATGGTGTTAATCCGGCATGTGATTGCCATCGAGTTTAACAGGGTACAGGCGCGAGGGGAATGAGTCAACGGGGAGAGCCATTTGCGTCGCAGCCTCTTCGGGCTCGATGGCTGCGTCGTCGGCGGAATGTCTTGCTTTCAGGGGGGCACTACGCACGCTACCGCTCAGTTCGACAGCGCCCCCGCTTTTGCAGGTCAAGGCTTCGCCAGTGGCTGGCAGGCCCGCGATTTGGCCGGCCCCTTGACTCGCCGTGCCCTCGGCGCTAACATCCGCGGAGCCGTCTGCGCACCCCACTAGC
>JAUWKK010000269.1 GCA_030614245.1 Planctomycetota bacterium
AAGACTATCGCAGGACGAAAGACGAACTGGCCGCCTATGTTGCCGAGATGGACGCAATCGGCGCGCGAAACGTCCGCCGGCTCAAGGGCCCCGCCACAAAAGCTGCCGGGCGGAACGAATCCATAATGGCCTTTCGCGTCTTGCCTACGGAACGCAGCCCCTGGCTCAACGGCTACACCTACCTTGACACCCTGAGCACGAAGGCCGTTGAGAAGTTCATTGAGGTTACACACGAGGCTTACAGGAAGCGGATCGGCCCCGATCTCGGCAACGTAGTCCCCGGTATCTTCACCGATGAACCCAACTTCCACGCTTTCGTGTTTCAGTTGCTCGGCGGCAGGGCAAGCCGGTCGTGGACCGATGGCCTGCTGGATATGTTCCGCAAACGCCACGGCTACGATCTGAAGCCTCATCTCCCTGAGCTGTTTGTCAACGTCGATGGCAACACACTGAGCCGCGCACGGCTGGACTATTACGAGCTTATTACGCACCTGTTCGTCGACAACTTCGCCAGACTCATCTACGAATGGTGCGACAGGAACAAGGTCGCTTCGACCGGCCACGTGCTGTGCGAGGAAACGCTGGCGAAGCAGACGCGCGCGGTCGGCGCCGCACAGCGGTTCTACGAATATATGCAGGCGCCCGGCATCGATATCCTCACCGACCGCGAGCCTGAGTACCTCACCGCCAAGCAGTGCTGCTCCGTCGCTAACCAGGTCCACCGGAAATGGGTGCTGTCGGAGCTATACGGCTGCACGGGCTGGGATTTTTCCTTTGAAGGCCACAAGGCCGTGGGCGATTGGCAGGCCGCCGCCGGCGTTACGCTGCGATGCCTTCACTTGAGTTACTACACGATGCTCGGCGAGGCCAAGCGCGACTATCCTGCGTCCATCTCGTATCAGTCGCCCTGGTGGCGCGAGTACGGCGTCGTCGAGGACTACTACTCGCGGATCACCGCTGTGTTGACGCGCGGCAAGCCCGTTCGCGACGTGCTCGTCATCCACCCCAATGAATCATACTGGGCGCTCTACCACGGCATGACGGACACCAATCCCCAGGCCGACCGCATCGACGCTGAGCTCGCCAGGCTCCAACTCAACCTGCTCCAGCAGCACGTCGACTTCGACTACGGCGATGAAGAGATGATGTCGCGGCACAGCAAGGTCAGCAAGACCGAGGATGGGCCTGTAATCACGCTTGCGAAGGCCCGGTACCGCGCGGTCGTCGTGCCGCCGTGCGCGGTACTCCGGAGCTCGACGGTAGCGCTGCTCGAGGAGTTCCACCGGGCCGGCGGGGTGGTCCTGTTCATCGGCGAATTACCTCAGTATGTCGATGGACAGCCGGACGAGTCGGCAGTCAATCTTGCCGCAGCGACGGAGACCGTCGCAAATACCCCGCGTGCGCTAAGCAATGCCCTGGCTAAGACAGCTCGAAGCGTCTCACTGGCCGACGCAGGCGGCCGGCAGGTCAAACCGCTGCTCTATCAACTCCGGAAGGACGGCGGCCGCGCGGTGCTGTTCGTCTGCTCGCGCGACCGGCGGAGGGCTCTCGATTCAATAACAGTCACGGTTCCTGCGGCCGGCAAAGTGCAGGAATGGGATGCAATGACCGGCGAGCGCTACGGGGTGCGATCGAAGAAGACGAAGGGCGGCGTAACGTTCACCACGAGCTTCCCGCCCGCCGGCAGCCGCCTGTTCGTAATCGATCCGGCTTTGGGGACGAAGCCCGGGCGCAGGAAGTATCAGGAGGTCTCCCGCCGCAAGCTGAGCGGCGCATGGGATATCGCCCGCGACGAGCCGAATGTGCTGCTGCTCGACATGCCCGAGCCGGACTACGGGGACGGACGGCGGCAAAGGGAGGAGATACTCAAGATCGATTTCGCCATCCGCGACCGCATGGGGCTTCCCCATCGCGGCGGGCAGATGGTCCAGCCGTGGGCGCGTAAGCCGTCGAAGAGAAAGAGTTCACAGCCGCTCGATCTGCGATACACGTTTCAAGTAAAGGACATGCCGACCGGCCCGCTCAAGCTCGCCATCGAGATGCCGGAACGGTTCACAATCAGCGTCAACGGGCAACCGGTGCCGAACGCAGCTCAGGGTTGGTGGGTCGACCTGAGCCTTCAGACGATCCCCCTCGCACCGTGGCTGTTCAAGCCCGGCAAGAACACCATCGACCTGCATATCGACTACACCGAGGACGACGGCCTCGCGGCGTGCTTCCTGCTGGGCGAATTCGGGGTGAAGGTCCTCGGCGAGAAAGCTACGATGCTCCAGCCGCCCGCCCGCCTCGAGCCGGGCAACTGGTGCCGGAAGGGTCTGCCATTCTACGCGGCAGCGGTGACATACTCCAAGCCGATCCGTGTCAAGCGCAAACGTGGCGAGCGGGTGTTCCTGACGCTGCCGAAACACGCGGCTACGCACGTGAAGGTACGCGTCGACGGTAAGCTCGCCGGCTCGATGCCGTGGGCACCGTACGAGGTCGACCTGACCGACCTGCTCACGGGCGACAACGTGCTGGATATCGAGGTGATATCGAGTCGCCGGAACGCGTTCGGGCCGATGCACTGGCCGCGCCCGGGAAGGGCGGCCGTAGGGCCCGGCAGCTTCGTCACCAGCGACGAAGACTGGACGTACGGCTATCAACTCGTCCCGTATGGCCTGCTGGCTGAGCCTGAACTGAGCTTCCGCAGGAGGGGATAGGGGCTATTGGGGTGTTCCATATACCGGCCCGTTTGGTCGGAATACTCAGCCAGCCTGATCTCAGATTGCGCCGTGCTTGAGAGCTCGCGCCGAGACCCAAGTGCTCAGAGAGAATCTCGGCAATGAGCGTATCCTGCCCAATGACGATCAGCGGACGCGGACAAGCCGCGCCTGATCCGCGACGTCAGGAGCATAGAGCAATGATGAAATCGCGACGGTTGCATCCAGCATGCCGGCTTGCAGTTGCGGCTTTCCTGTTGGTCGGCTGCGGCCGGCCAGCGCCGGAGCCAGAGCGGGCCGCAGATACCAGCGGCACAGAATCGCCTCCGGCTGTGGTACACGAAGAAGTAGAAAAGCACTCACGAACATCGCCGATCGTTGCGGCCGCACGAAGTCAAATCGGCAAGACCCTGACTTACGATCCTTCTTATGTGAGATTGGGGTATCCGGGGGGCGATGTTCCAATTGAGAAGGGAGTATGCACAGACGTTATAGTCCGAGCTTTGCGCGATGCCCTCAGTATGGATTTGCAGAAGCTGGTCCACGAGGACATGAAAGCGGCGTTTTCCAAGTATCCCGACAAATGGGGATCGAAGAAACCGGATCGCAACATCGACCACCGTCGAGTTCCCAATCTCAGACGCTATTTTGAGAGAAAGGGCTACTCCGTTGCTGTGAGTGAGAGGAAGGATGATTACCTTCCAGGTGACATCGTTAGCTGCATAGTGGGCAGAAACCTGGCCCACATCATGATCGTAAGTAATAAGAAGGGTGGCAATGGCGTTCCGTTGGTGATTCATAATATCGGCAATGGTGCCAAGGAGGAGAACCGCCTCTTTGACTTCCCGATGACGGGGCACTATCGAATCGAGGAACGCTCGAACAAGATAAACGGACAGCGACCTTGAAAACCGCCCGTACGGCCCGGTTTCCAAGATGCCTCTTCCTCACCCGTCCACGGCGAAAGCCCCCCATCTCGGTTTAGAACCCGGAGACCCGCCGCGATCCTGTATCAATGGCGAAGGCCATCGCGTCGAAGTTCTGCGTTATCAACTCGAAACGCACGTCGGCGTGCTTCGGGTCGTCCCACAGGTTGGTGAACTCGCCGGGGTCGTTCTCGAGGTCGAACAGCTCCCCCGCCCCTGCCTTGACGGAGGCCAACACCTTTCTCAGGGGTACCTTCCAGACCTTCCCCAAGCACACCAGACTCCTTACCAGGGGTGCACGATGTGTGGGGTAATTCCCAGAATGCGTCAGTTTTCACTTGCACGCGCCATGTGTACGTAGTATAGTTGATGAAGTGCCGGTACATGGCACCGGCTCTGTTACCACTCAATGCCCTTTGCGGGGCCTGGAATGTGAAGGATGATGAGGTCATGGTCGAGAAAATGAGAGTTCGGGTGGCTGTTATGGTCGCTTTGACGTGGTGGCTTTCGGCATCGGCTCTGGCTGGCTCCGAAGCGCCCCCAGTGTCAGGAACGCCGGCAAAAAAAAGCGCCAGCGTCCCGAGGAAATGGGCCGACGTGGCGGACGGCTTCGCGTCCGTGAAAGACATGGATCAGAACGGCACCACCGGCGGCGCCGGGGGCAAGACCGTCACGGTAACCAACCAGGTTGAACTTGAAAGATACGCTCAGGCGATAGAGCCGTATATCATCCGCGTGAAGGGAGCCATCACCATTACGCCGAAGGGAAGAGAGGTCCGCGTGGCCTCCGACAAGACCATCATCGGCATCGGCAAGACCGGTGAGATTGTAGGGGGCGGGTTCTTTCTCGGGAAAGGCGTTCATAACGTCATTATCCGCAATCTCAGCATACGAGCTACCTACGTCAAGGATGACTGGGT
>JAUWKK010000340.1 GCA_030614245.1 Planctomycetota bacterium
CAAGGTCTACGAACTGCTCGACGCGGCCGTGGCCCGCACTCAGGCCAACAGGAGGTCAACCGTCAAGGCGCAGGACATCTGAGCCGGCGCCGGGGATACTTCTCGAAGAGGACGGTGCAAGCAGCCGCCCTTTCTTCTTCATCGAAGCCATCGGTTTGTCCGGAGGGCTTGTCCATCGCCGCAGCCGTGCTGTACCCGATGAAGTTTGAACCTTTCGGCGTTCGAAAACCCTGGGGCGGTGACGCGCTCACGAGGCATCTCGGGAAACCGCTCCCGCGAAACCTCATGAGCGTAGGGATGGGATGGGGTGAAAGCTGGGAGCTTTCCGACAATGACGATGGGATGAGTCACGTTGCCAACGGCCCGTTGGCTGGAACTTCGTTCCGCCGGCTCATCAGTGAATACGGCGAGGAAATACTCGGTGCGCGCCATCGGGCGGCCTTCCCCGATTGCTTCCCGCTGCGGGTCAAACTCATTGATGCCAGAGACACGCTATCGGTCCAGGTGCATCCCGATGAAGAAACCGCTCGCATCGAGCTGGGCGAGAGGCCGAAGACCGAGGCTTGGCACGTCGTCTACCCCGGCAAGAACGCACAAGTATGGTGCGGCACGAAGACGGGAGTGACGGCCGAGGACCTGCGACGGTCGTTCGACACGCCCGATCCGTTGAGCTGCCTGCACAGCTTTCAGCCTGAGGTCGGCCAGACGCTCTTCATCGCCGCCAGGACCGTTCACACGGTGTCAGGCGTCGTTCTCGTCGAAATACAGCAGAACTCGAACACAACGCTGAGGCTGTACGACTTCGGTGGTCGCAACGTCGACCTCGACCGGGGGCTGGAGGTCGTCGACTATGAGCGCGGCCCGGTCGATCCTATCGTGCCGCCGCCCGCAGATCAGCCGCTCGCTAAGCTCCTCGAGTGCGACCAGTTCGTCATCAATCGTCTCCGCATCGACGGCGCAATCGAGCAGGATACCAGCCGGACCGGCATGCACATCCTGACGGTGCTCAGCGGCAGCGCAGGCCTTGCCTGGCGCGGCGCGAAATACCCGATGCAGACGGCCGAGACACTGCTCGTACCGGCGTCAGCGGGCGAGTATCGCCTGGAAGGCGTGTTTGAAGCCTTGCAGTCTTATCTGCCGGTGGTGTGAGTGCCCTTCCAGAAGCCACGAAACACACGTGGGAAGCCGCCCCCAATGCGCCGACCGATGCGTGCGGGAGTTCGGCTACACCTTGCGCGCGTCGCTCCAGCGTTCGAGGCCGGTGCTGTACGCGTCGTCGCCGCTCACGGAGATGCGCTTGCTTTCAGTGTTCAAGTGTTCCCCGCCGTAGGGGTACTGGTCGTAGTGCCAGCTTTCTGCCACCCGGAGAGAATCCGGGACTAGATCGGCATCCCAATCGCTCAAGGGCGTTACAGCCCCGTCCACCAGGTTTTCATCTGTCGTTGTGTTTGCTCCTGCAAGGCCGCCTGAGAGTAGCAGGGCGGCTAATCCCAGCAATAACGCCATTTTGCGGCGTCCAAGAATACTGCGGTACACACGTTTCTCCTTTCTGTTGCACCAATTCCTCCCATAAAGAGAACAAACCACGTCTATACAGAAGCATATCACGTGTGACCGGGTTGTCAACTAATGCATAGCAGTGCTCACATCCCTGCGGCAGCAAGGCGGCCACCATATATAGTGCGGTGTGCCGAGAAGGGCCGTTAAGGCGCAGTATAGGCCAGAATACAGGTATGCTGCAAGCATGTGTGCAAGTATTGCGCACGTGAGGCAAATTGGCCGGGGTGCGCAGTTTTGCAGCTATCATGAGCCGGTTGCGTTGTCGGTTTTCGGACCTCGCCGCGCGTTCGCGGGCGGGCGGCTCCATTTTCGTGGTCATTGCCCACCGGCCGTTATCTCTTCAGCGGCAGCTTGACAGCCCTGTTTGTCTTAGCGGACTTGTAGATGGCAAGGATAATCTCGACGGCTTTGCGTCCCTCGCGCCCGTCGACGAGAGGATGACCGCCCTTTTCGACGGCCTTGACGAAGTCGGCGAACTGCCTGCGATGCCCCTCGTGGTCGATCGCCGCAGGGTCGGCAGCGCCGCCGCCGGCCTCGGCCTGCGAGCCGTGCTTCTGCATCAACTTCCTGTCGCTGGGACGCTTCCTGTCGAACTCCCAGATCGAGATATTGTCTTCCCTGAGGCCGACAGTACCGCGATCGCCGGATATCTCGATCTTCTTGAGCAAGCCGGGAAAGGCCGCCGTCGAGCCCTCAATCGTGCCGAGCGAGCCGCTCTTGAAACGCAGCGCCGCCACGGCCACGTCCTCGACTTCAATGCGCTTGTGCGCGGCTGTGTTCACGACGGCCCGGACGGATTCGACCGGCCCGGCGTACCATTGCAGCAGGTCAATAGCATGAATCGATTGGTTCATCAACGCTCCGCCCCCGTCGAGCTTCCACGTCCCCCGCCACCGGCCGCTGTCGTAGTACTCCTGCGTTCGCCACCATTTCACGTATGCGTCGGCGAGCGATATTCTGCCCAGGCGGCCGCTCTCGATGGCCTTCTTGACGAGCATCGCGGCATCGCTGAAGCGGGAGGGAAAGATCGCCCCAAGCATTACGCCGGCCTTGTCGCAGGCGTCGATGATACGATCGCAGCGTGCGAGGGTGATTTCGAGCGGCTTCTCGACGATCACGTGCTTGCCGGCCTTTGCGGCGGCGGCGGCAGGCTCGGCATGAGCGCCGCTCGGCGTGCAGACGGTAACGATGTCAATATCGTCACGCTCGAGCATCTTGCGGAAATCGGTGTATGCGCAGCAGCCGATATCCTTGCCGAACTTCCTGGCTGACGGCTCGCAGATATCGGCGCCGGCGATTACCCTCCAGCCGCGCATTTCAGCGATGGCGGACGCGTGAAAGCGTGCGATCATTCCGCAGCCGATGATCCCGAATCCGTGCCTGGCCATTTGCTGTATACTCCCCTGATACGTCACTGTAATGTCGGAGAATCGTCGAGCGCCCCGACCCTTATAGGCCCCTGGGCCTCCCCGCGTATGAACTGTCCGAGCAGCGGGTCGTCGGTGTTGCGGACCTCATCGGGCGTCCCGTCGGCCACAACGCGCCCGTCGTGGAGCATCACGCTGCGGTCAGCGATCTTGTAGGCGCTCGTCATATCGTGGGTGACGGCGACAGCCGTCGTGTTGAGCGTGTGCTTGAGCTTGACGATGAGTTCGTTGATCACGTCAGCCATGATGGGATCGAGCCCGGTGGTCGGTTCATCGTAGAGGATGAGTTCGGGGTCCATTGCGAGGGCACGCGCCCCGCCGACGCGCTTGCGCATGCCGCCGCTGAGCTGCGAC
>JAUWKK010000393.1 GCA_030614245.1 Planctomycetota bacterium
GAAAACAGCATTCCGCTCGCAGAGCATGTTCAGTATATCCTGCTCCTGTTCAGTATCAGTTCAATGGGTCTTTCCCAAGTTACTGCTTACTGAACACTGAACACTGCTTACTGCTTACTGATCCCCGGGCGCAGTCACTTTCTCATTGCGTCCAGAGCATCGATACGCTTCTGAGCTCTGAGCGTCAGGGGTGTTTCCTGCGAGCCGTGCTGCGAGCGGCTCAGGGCTATGACGTTGCCGAAATTGATGAGTGCTTCCTCGAGGTTGTTCTGCGATTGCTGGATGCGGGCCAGTTGATAGAAAGCCTCGGGGGCGCGGTTGTCAGCGGCGAACTCGGGCGTCGTCAGCAATGTGTAGTGCTCGAGGGCGGCCTCGACATCATGGAGCTGTCTTTCACAGATGACGGCCATTTGATAGATCGCGTCGCCCGCATAAGGGCTTTTCGGATACTTCCCGGGCACGGCCGCATAGGCCTTGATGGCCGCGTCGTAGTTGCTGCCTTTCGCATGGCAGTAAGCGAGCCAGAAAAGCGCGTCGTCGATGAAATCGCTGTTGCGATACTTCTGCGGCAGCGAAGCGAACTGCTCGGCGGCCACAGCGAAATCCCCCGCAAGCAGCTTCAGATGGGCCTTGTCGTAGCTCTTTTGAGCTTCGAGTTCCATTGCGGTCTTTACGGCCCTGGCATCTTCTGCGGCCTTCGCAGCAGCGGCGGCGGCTTTCCGTTCGGCGATGGCCGCGGCAGCCTGCTTCCTGGCCATCGTCGCGGCAGCCTTGACTTGCGCGAGCTGCCTGGTCAGTGCGGCGGTCTGGGCCGCCGCAGCTTTGACTGCCGCCTGCGCGGCGGCCTGGGTTTGTGCCAGTTGGGCGGCCAACCGCTTGGCCTGTGCTTCGGCAGCAGCGGCCTTGTCATTTGCAGCTTTCGTTGCGGCATTGGCGGCAGCGATTTCCGCTTTCAGCTTCTTGACCTCGGCCGCGGACTCCTTGGCTGCTGCCCTGGCGGCGGCAAGTTGAGCATTGAGTTCGGCGATCCATTTGCCGGCATCTAACGGCTTCGGCGCCGCTGGCGCTGGCTTCGGCGCCGCTGGCGCTGGCTTCGCCGGCACTGGTTTCGGCGCCGCCGGCTTCGCAGGCTCGGGCTTTGGCGGCACGGGCGCTGGCTTCGGCGCCGCCGGCTTTGGCTGGGCGGGTTTCGGATCTGCTGCCGGTTCTCCGGCATGAGCCGCCGCCGCAATGACGATGGCGATCAGGGTGAGCGTCTTTGCGAGTTTCATTGCATTCATCTCCGTGGGCCAGAGGTCTTTATTGCATAGTGGGATCGGATGGTGTCGTTGCGTCCGAGCAGGTCGGTTGCGTTCACGATGCTCTGCAGTGAGCGCAGATCACTTTCCGGGGTGGTGATGTCGACATTCACAAGCCGGAACATCACACGTTTGAGCCGATCGAGGTGATACTGGACGATGGGCTGCGTCGTTCGCGATCGCTCTTCGGCAATTCTGTCAACTAGAGCCTTCTGCCGGACGTGCCGGCTGATGGCGGCGAGTTCGCCGGGCTGTGCGTTGAGGAGCCTTGTGATGATGACTTCCGATGCGTTCAGCAGATGTCGAAGGTCCGAAGCTGCTTCGTCTCCAGTAGTGCGTGGCCTGTCGAGTGCCCGGGATATCATGTGAACGCAGACCAGTGCGAGCATGACCGCCGTCGCAGCCGACAGCCAGACAGCCGGGGAGCGCTCCCAGGGCACCTTCCTCTCCCATCGGACGGGGCGCCTTGAGGCGGGCAGGGACGGCTCTGATCCAGCCCCGGGGCGCCCGGACAACTCGCCTGGAACACTCCCGGCCGGATCGCCTCCGACAGGCTTGAATTCGACCGTCTCGCCCTCCCGGAGGGCGGTGATCTCCTTCCAGCAGCTCTTGCACTGAGCGAGATGTGCATCGAACCGCTCGGTATCCTCATCGGAGAGCTCTCCGTCGAGATAGGCTGCAAGGTTCTTTTGTATCTCTTCGCAGTCCACAGCAGGTAACCCTTAAACAGACACTAACGATATTGTACGCGAGGCCGCAAGTAACCTGCCGGCCGAGCTTTACTCGTACGAGGCACTGCCCTGCGGAGCCTGCCGGCCATCGAAAAACCGAGGACGAGCACACCTACTACCAGGAACAGGACGAGCCAGAAGCCGATATAGTTCGCCCGGCGATGCCTGCGCTCGTTTTCCATCTCAGTTTCACGTCCTTGCCCGCAGCAGGCCCGCCATCGACGGGCAAGCGGATAAGTCGGCATCCATTGCGCCCGGCTCTGATTTTACTTCGCATGGGAAGCATGAGCAAGGTTTTTTTGCTGGACGGATGCCTGTGGAATTGTTATAATTTGTCAAACGCGCCTGCCGCGGGCAGGCAAAAGGAGGGCACGAGTGTGACCGAGCCCGTCGTTGCCGTTGTCGGCAGCATCAATATGGATCTAGTTGTCCAGTCGGATCGGCTGCCCGGGCCGGGAGAGAATGTCATGGGCAGCGCGTTCCGGATGATCCCCGGCGGTAAGGGGGCAAACCAGGCGGTAGCAGCGGCGCGTATGGGCGCGCGCACATGCCTGGTAGGCGGCGTCGGCTTGGACACATTCGGCGAAAACCTGCTAGCCAACCTCGCCGACAACGCGGTGGATATCTCGGGTGTCAAGCGGGATTCGTCCTCGACCACCGGCGTGGCATTGATTGTAGTCGATGACGGCGGCGAGAACCGCATCAACATAGTGGGCTGAGCCAACGGCAAA
>JAUWKK010000211.1 GCA_030614245.1 Planctomycetota bacterium
ATCGCTCGGGAGCGGTAGTTGGCCATGAAATCCCGGATGTCGTCTATCTTCGTGGATTCCCAGTGATAGACGTTGCTCCCGCCCGGCGCGCTCAGTGCGAAGAAATTCTCCCGCAGCCCGCCACGCGATAGCAGACCCAGCGCGAAATGCACCAGAACGATGAGCAGAACGAGGCCAACCAGGATGAGCTTCTCAGCCTGACGCCTCACCCGCGCGACCCGCCACGCCGCAAGGCCGACGGCCGCCAGCGCAAAAAGCGCAAACATGGGGAACGTTACAGACACCGCATGGCGCATACGCGGGTCCAGCGCACGCCAGAGGGACTTGCTCAAGAACTTCCACGTCCATTCGTGCTCCACACCGAGCCTTATCCAACTGAAGCAGGATAGAAACGCCTTTACGGAACGCGGGCCGGTCTGCTCGGGGTAGCCTGCGCGCAGTGCAATAACAGTGCAGATCAGACACGTGACCGCAGCGGTGACCGCGATGAACAAGACGTTGCGTCGATTCGTCCGCAGCTTTGCCGCCCGCTCCGGCCCGGCATCACGTTTTGTGTGGTGATCCGCCAAAGAGCCTCCCCTCGAGGTTCATGTCCGCCTGCCGGCAGGTCCGCACATATAATACCCGATTTGACCGCAGACTCAATGGTCTCGCCGGCAGGGCGAGGGGCGTGGCGGCGTTCATCTCAAATGAGCTTCGTAACGCCCGGGATGGGCACCGGATACCGGCCGTCGGCGCCGGGCTTGACGGGCGGCTCCATGTCGAAGCTGCACGGCTCCGGTTTGGGACCCAGCGTGAAGTCGGACTTAGAAGCCTTGTCCCACTTGACTTCCTGGCCGGTGTAGCAGGATATCTGCCCCATGATGGTTGTCATCGTGCTGCGGGCCATGTAACCGCCGTTGTTGATCGGTTTGCCCGAGCGGATCGAGGCAAACAGCCGCTGGTGCTCGATGTCGTAGGGGCTGACCCTTGGCCCTCTGTAACGCCATTTGGTCTCGCCGTCGATTCGACACGCCGTCAGATTGCACCGGCCTTTCGTGCCCATAATGATGCTCGAGACTTCATTATAGCACCTCACCTGGGTGCGGCAGAAAGCGTACAGCCGCACGCCGTTGGCATACTCGTATATCGTCGAGTGATGGTCGAAGACGTTGCCGTAGACTTCGTCGAACGATGATGACCGGCCGCCCAGTCCGTGCACCTTGACGGGTACCTGCTCGCGCATCACCCAGGTGGCCCGGTCGACGTTATGCACCAGCGACTGGGGCACGTCGTCGCCTGAAAGCCAGGCGAAGTGATACTGGTTGCTGCACTGGTACTGTATCTCGGTGAGGCCGGGTTTGCGGCTGACCAGTCCGTATGGCCCCCGGAGGAAGTTCTCCTCGATGGCGACGATGTCTCCGATGGCCCCGTCGTGGATACCCTTGACGGTTTCGCCGTAGCCCATGTCATAGCGGCTATGCAGCCCCGAGACCACGCTAAGCTTCTTCTTCTTGGCCAGCTCGGATGCGGCGATGACCTCGCGGATGCCGGGCGGGTCGATGGCGTGCGGCTTCTCTACAAATACGTGCTTTCCGGCCTCGACGGCCGCCTTCAGATAGGTCGGGTGGAACTTCGCCGCGCACGCGATCAGCACCACGTCTACGCTCTCGATCACCTTGCGGTAGCCGTCGAAGCCGACGAAGCAGTGGGCATCGTCGACGGCCACCTGCTTGGGCCTCTGCCTCTTGAGTGACCCGCGCTTGTTCCGTACGCGATCCTCGAACAGGTCTGCCATGGCCACGAGTCGGACGCCGGGGTCGGCATTCATTGCGTTGAGTGCGGCCCCGGAGCCGCGGTCGCCACAGCCGATCACGCCGATCCGAATGGTGTCGCTGCCCGCCGCGTAAGTAGAGCGGCCGATTGCCATATTCCCCAAAGCCGCCGCCGAAACCGCTTCTGCTTCTTCTTTCCTATCTGCGTTCATCTGTGTTTATCCGTGGTTCCCCTTCCCTTCTTACGAAACCGCTTCTGCTTCTTCTTTCCTGTCTGCGTTCATCTGCGTTCATCCGTGGTTCCCCTTCCCTTCTTACGAAACCGCTTCTGGTTCTTCTTTCCTATCTGCGTTCATCTGCGTTTATCTGTGGTTCCCTTCCTTCCTCATCTGCGTTCATCTGTGGTTATCCGTGGTTCCTCGCCTTCCTGATTTGTATTCATCGGGTGCCTGCCCGCCTATGGCAGGGTTCCATTCCCGCCTGCCTGTGGGAACGACAACCGCATCGGAACATGGCAACCGGCTCACGGAAGCGCCGCCGATTTGCATCTCGGCGGAAAAGGAGTATACTCAAAGGAAGAGAGCTCCGAGCGCTTACCCACACTCCAACAGATAGAGAAAGGACATCCGATGAACACAGGATTTGGCTTCACTCCCGCATGCAGCACCTATGACGCTGCCGCTCACTTGGCGGCCAATTCTGCAAGGTCCGCCGCGAGAAGAGCGGCAACGGACGTGGCAATCATGCAAGGTGAGATCGAGAGATTGCTCATGATCACCGAGGCCTTGTGGGGAATGCTCAAGGAACAGAATGCCTTCGATGACGACGAACTCGTCAGAAGGATAACCGAGATCGACTTGCGTGACGGCAAGCTGGATGGGCGCGTGTCGAAGAAGGAGGAGCCGCGCAGATGTCCGACGTGCAACAGGGTGCTGTCCAAGAAGAGGCCGCTGTGCATATACTGCGGAACGGCAGTGCGGACGGCCCCGTTTGGACGATGATGAGAAGACGAAACGATGGCTCGATTGAGCTGGGCCGATGATCTGCCGCGCGATCTGAAAGTGACGCGCATCGTCGGGTTTGATCTCGTCAGCCGCCGCCCAAAGCTGGTGGGAAAGAACTCGCGCCGCGGCGTCCATGGCGACCAGGCCACCGACCACGTGGTGCGGATATACACGAACACCGGACTCGAGGGGCTGGGTAACTGCCGGGCCGACAGGAAGGCTCTGTCGCAGCTCCTGGGCAAGAACCCCATCGGGTCTTACCAATCCTCCGAGCGGCTGCTGGCCGGGCCGCTGGGCTACCAGACGATGCCGCTGTGGGACCTTGCCGGGAAGGTGCTGAAGAAGCCGGTTTACGAGCTTCTGGGGGGAGCCGGCCCCGAACGCGTGCCCGTCTACGACGGGTCGATCTATTTCTCGGACCTCTTGCACAGCTATGCCGGCAAGCCGATGGAACGCTTCAAGGAAGAGATCGACATGGGCCTGGCGGCGGGCCACCGGGCGTTCAAGGTCAAGATCGGCCGAGGCGCCAAGTGGATGCCGGTGGAAGACGGATACGCCCGTGACCTGCGGGTTCTGCGCACGATTCGCAGCCACGGCGGCCGGGACATCATCATCGGCGTCGACGCAAACAGCGGCTACGATCTGAAGCGCGCCAAAAGACTGCTGACGGACCTGCCCGATATCAATCTCGCGTTCGTCGAGGAACTGTTCCCCGAGACGGTTGAGGAATGCCTCGAGCTGAAGGGACTCATCGCCGAACACGGCTGGAAAACACTGCTGGCCGACGGCGAGACGCAAGGCGACCTCGAAGCCTGCAAGCCGTTCATCGAGGCCAGGGCAATCGACATCTTGCAGGGGGACATGAACAGATTCGGTTTCGAGGGGATCCTGACCGAGGCCGGCTGGGCTCGCCCGCAGGGCCTGCTGGTCGCACCCCACAACTGGGGGTCACTGGTGGGATTCTACATGCAATTGCACGTTGGCCGTGCAATCTCGAACTTCTACCGGGCGGAGCACGATCCTCTCTCGAATCACGTGCTGATAGCCGATGGCTACACGATTCGCGAGGGCTCGGCCACCGTGCCGAACGCTCCCGGCTTCGGCCTCAAGATCGATCCTGAAGAGTTCGCAAACATCCGGCCGACATTCGATCTGAAAGCGTGAGCTGGAGTGCACCATCGCTCTTCCACGGTGCACACTCTTTGCACCATACGAGGGCAAAAAAAACTTCAGAGGCGTCACGGGCCGCCTCTGAAGCGAAACAATGCATTTGCGACAATCCTTCTCGGGAATGTCCCGAGAGCCCTGGAAACCCGTGAACGGTTACCCGAAGGTCAAGACATTATCCCCCTCGCAGCTTCACAGCGAGGATATGGATCAAGACCTATTCTTTCTTCTCGGCTTCGGGTGCGGGTTCGGGTCTCGTTCTCGGCACGCGCACCGAGCGGATGCTCCGTACCGTCGTCTTACCGTCACGCTCGCGTGTGGCCACCCTCACTTTTGTGGTCATCGAGAATGTCTGCTTGGCTTTAGCGCCGTCTGTTTCGACTTCCACTGTGATGGTTACCTGCTCGTCCTGCACGTCGGCACTGATGAACTTGCCCTGGGCAACTTTCCTTGTCCCCCTCGCCCGCGGCGCTCTATCGCCGGCTGGACGAATGCTAAGCACGCGCTTCTGATCGTCGCGTTCCTCGTACGTCACCACGATGCTTGTATCCGTTTCAAATTCTTTCGTGGTGCCGTCTTCGAGCTTCACGCTCCATTTGATCACGCCGCCATCGATCTTTGCCGATGCGAGCGTGCCCGTCACCCCGGTACCCCTGCGGCGCGCGGCTCCTGGCCTGCGCTCACCGGCGAACGCATCACAGGCCAGTGCCGCCGCCAACATCAATCCCAATGCAAACCGTAGCTTTCTCATCGTCTCTCTCCTTCTGTTGAAAATGCCCGCGGCACATTGCCGCGGTAATTGCCGTCACAACCTCTCAAACACCAGAGGCAGCGAGAAGTCTCGGCTTATTTTCCGCTGCACGCTTGGCATAAACCGTGATTATATACCTGATTGTCAAGAAAAATGCAAATATTCTATTCGCGGAAATGTATTGTAATGTAACGGACTACACACTCCTTCCGGCAGATCCGAGCCCCGATATTGCTGCTCTTGATGCCACGTGAGCTTGACGCAACCGCTCATCCATGCTAAATTCGCAGCCATGAAGCAGTCGAGCAGGCGCACAACGCCGATGATGCGGCAATATCTCCAGATGAAGCAGCAGCACCAGAACGCCATCCTGCTGTTTCGCATGGGGGATTTCTACGAGATGTTCCACGAGGACGCCAAGACCGCCTCGCGGGTTCTCGGCCTGACGCTCACGTCGCGCGACAAGGGCTCCAATCCGATCCCGATGGCCGGCGTGCCGCATCATGCCGTTGACGGCTACATCCGCCGCCTCATCGCCGCCGGGCACAAGGTGGCAGTCTGCGATCAGATCCAGGACCCGCGCGATGCGAAGGGGCTCGTCGAACGGGACATCACGCGCGTCATCACTCCCGGCACTCTCACCGACGAGTCGCTGCTCCAGGCCGACCAGAGCAACTACCTCGCCGCTGTCTTTCCCGATGGCAAGGTCGCGGGAATAGCGTGGGTGGAGCTTTCCACCGGCGAGTTCTTCGTGGAAGATGTCGCCCCTGGTCGAGTGGTCGCC
>JAUWKK010000124.1 GCA_030614245.1 Planctomycetota bacterium
AAGGCGAGTGGATGGTATTTTCCGGCGAAGATGGCCTTGAGCTCTAACTTGGCGGCCTGTGCTCAGATATTCTCGGCTTCGACCTTTGCAGACGGCATCTTCGATGCGTTTCCAGGTGGCATCAGGGGGGCTTTCGGCTTCTGCATTATCTCGCGCAGATTGCCCGCAGGCTCGAACGGGTCGCGCGTGATGATGACCACCTGCGGCGGCTGGACGAGTTTGAGCCTGCGGCCAACGGGGGCACGCAGCACGGCAAGCGAGGCGGCCGGCGATGCCGGCGGCTTCGGAAGAGCCGATGCCGGCGCGTTGCCCGGCGCCGCAACGTCCGGAGATGCGTCGGCGCTAACATAGCGATACAGCAGCAGGCCGCCCAGTACCACCGCCAACACGCCCACTACTATGAGCTGCGTCCGCTGGCTCATGCCGAATGCGCCCTTCTTGGTCTTTTCTTCGCTAATCCCTGCTTCCCGCCCGGTGGAAGGTGCAGATGCAGCAGCATCTCCGCCTCGCAGTTTCTGTTGTCGCTCTTACCGGTTACTGAGAGTTTTTCGACGGTGGCGATCTGCTCGATGCGTTCCAGTCCGTTGAGGAACAGATATAGCTTCGTGAAGGGTGCCACCGCCACGATACGAATGGGCATGAAGTGCGAATCGCCATTATTTTGGGGATTCCCGGGCCTGAGCAGGCGTATGGTGACGGCTGTCTTGTCGGCGACGGTGGCGAGTTCTCCCAGGAACCGGTCGGCAGTGCCGGGCTTGGCGAGAGCGGCACGCGAGCTCTCGCGCAGAGGCTCGAGCTTCTGCTGCGCCGTTTCCAGTTCCGCCAGCAGGTTCCGGTGTTCGGCGTCGAGCGTCTTCAACTGCCGGGCCTGGAGTTCGAGCGCCTCCTGCTCGTCGATGCTGCCCCGGAAGAATCCGAAATAGGATGCGCCGACGAGAATCATCAGCGTGACGAGCCCTATTGCGTCGACCTTGCTTGGAGTCATTGCGGCGCCCCCATCTAAGGACAGGTGAAAGGTGAGCAGGAGACAGGTGACAATCTCAATCTCTCGACTGTTCCACTGTTCCACTGTTCAGCTTAGCCCCCCAGTATTCCATCGTGCAGAGCAGTTCGAAGGTCTTGAGCTCGCTGAGGCTCCCCTTAGCCTGCTCGGCGAAGAGCAGTTGGACGTTGCCGATCTGTTCCGCCCTGCGCAGGCCGGCTATGAAGCGAGTCAGTGCGATGTCCGAGAGCGTGTAGCCTTTAAGCGTGAGGATGGGACCGGAGTGCTGGGGTCTCTCCTTCTTCTCTTCACGTGGCTTGCGTGGCGAGCTGTTGAGCCGTGCGCGGCGCCGCGAGATCCGTTTCGAGGTCGAGGCGGCCCTCTCGGATTTGGCCTCCTCGGCCGCAGCCAGTGTCATGTCCGTCAGAACGATATCATCTTCAATGCAATCGGCGATGTACGGGAGCAATCCGGATCGGTACTTGCGCGAGAGTAAGGATGTTACTCGTGACAGGTTCGTTTCGAGCTTGGTTCGTTGGGTGGCGAGTTGTGCGAGCCGTGCGCGGAGCTGCTCGACCGACTTGGCGAGACTGTTGCCGTTGGTGATGACGCTTCGGGAACTTGCGAGCTTCCTGTGCTGCCAGAGCGCCCCCGATCCCACGGCGGTGAAGGCGATGGCCAGGACAACCCCCCAGCCCAGCGCGTGGCGGATCGCTGCCTGCCGCACGAGGAATTCCTCTGGAATGAGGTTGATGCTTTTCATCCCGTGCCTCCCTGCCCATCGGCAGGCCGGTATTCACTCAGTGCCAAACCCGCCGCAACCGCGAAGGCCGGCGAATCGCCGTCGGTGGGGTCGCTGCCGAAGAACCGCGAGAGCCCCGGCAAGACGTCAACCTCGAGGCCCAGTTGCTGTGCCAGGAAGACGTCAAGCCCCTGCAGGAGCGCGCCGCCACCGGTGAGCATCAGCCGCTTGATAGAATCGCCGTGCGCCTGCATAGCGAAATAGCGCAGGAATTTCTGGGCCTCCTGTGCCAGTTGTTCCACGGCCGGGCGCGTCAGGTCGCGTATCACCGTGGCGATCTTCTCTTGAGAGATGACCACGGCTCCGCCGGGAGATGATCCCAGCAGCGGGTCACTGCCGCTGGCGCTCTGGAGCGGGACCTGTGCATTCCCTCCAAGGCGGGCAGGGATGCCGAGGCCGTGCTCGTGTTTGAGCGCTTCGGCGTTCTCGAGGCTCATTTCGAGGCCGTGAGCTATCAGCTTTGTGAGTCTGGAGCCGCCCTGTAGAATCTGGCGGCTGAGGCGGAGTTCATTGCCCGCCACGACTATGGCGGTGGTGGTCGTGCGGCCGATGTCCACCGCCGCCAGCGGGGTGGAACCATAGACAGGTGAAAGGTGAGCAGGAGACAGGTGACAATCTGAATCTCTCGACTGTTCCACTGTTCCACTGTTCACCTTACCATCGTAGTCCCTCCAGCAGCCCATCAGCCGACATAGCGCCGTCGGGACGACTTCGACGGCATCGACAGCGACGCCGGCACGCTTTGTCATCCGCACGAACCTCTCGACTGTCTTCTTACGGGCCGAAGCCACGAGCACTTCGGCGTGGCGCTCCTTGCCGGCGGTTGTCTCGCCCAGGACGACGTAGTCGACTACGGCCTCGCTGATGTCGTAGGTGAGATACGATTCGGCTTCCCAGCGGAGCATCTTCTGTATGTCTTCGCCGGACCCCGGCAGCGTGAGCGTTCTGACGTCAACAATATCGGACGGGAGCGTGGCCACCCCCTGGCGTCCTGCAAAACCGTTCGATCCCAGGGCGTGCGGGAGCAGATCGCAGAAGGCATCCTGGTAATCGTCACCGAGCGTCTCGAACTGCTGCGGCAGCTCGAAGCGCGCCGAAGCTTTCACCTTGAAGCCCTTCTCGCAACGCTCGAGCTGAATCAGCTTCACGTTGTCGAGGCAGACGTTGATGCCGATACGCGTATTGCGGTTCGATCTTGCCACGATCAGACCTCGTCTACGGCGCCGCCGGGGTGATCTTCTCCTCGAGCAGAGGCGCGTCGGACCTGTTGCCGCCGAAGAACCTCAGCACAGTCAGTCGGACCACAATGCGATTGTCGCGTTTGACGGTTACCCTGATCCGCTTGACGTCCGAAGGGTCGCCCTCTGCTATAATGGTCGTCAGGTCGTCCTGATCGACCTTGACCACTTCCACGCTACGTATATATTCGGTGTAATTGTTGTCCGGGTTACCATTTCTGTCACGAGGCGGCTGATCGGTGTAGCCGTCGTAGTCGTCAACGTCGTCGAAATCCGCACGATTTGCATCGTTTTCGTCCGGCTCCAAGCCGTATGTGCAGTTGTCGGCAGGGTCTTCCCACGGCACGAGGTCGATCTCTTCGATCAGCAGCTGTGCGAGTCCGACGGCTGCGGCAATGTCGTGGCTCGTCTCGGCAGTTGATATAAGCTGCGGCATGAGCGCCATCACGGCGGCCATTCCAGTGCCCGCGATGAGTATGGCGAGGAGCATTTCGACGAGTGTAAAGCCGCGCTGACGTTTCATTAACGAATCTCCCTGACGGAACCGGCTATGAGCATCAAGCCGCGGCCGTTGCCTGTCCCGTGGAAACCCACGATCGGGTAATCGGCAAGCTGGGGATCGTGCCGCATCCGGGTGCCACGGCCCAGGACTTCCACACTTCGGCCGATTATGCAGCCGACGAAGTCCACCGGAGTGCTGTCGGTGCCTTTGTTGAACACCGTGAGCTGTTCCGTAGCATACAGGATGCCCCTGATGATATTCGGATGAGAACCGGCGACGGTGCCGTTCCGGTCAAAATCTGCTGAACACTGAATCTCGTGCATCGAGTCTTCGATTTCATAGATCAGTTCCCCCTGCACCAGCAGCGTGGCATGGGGAGCGAACTTCTCCGCACCATCGCACCCCGCCACGTCGCGTTCGAGCCACGGCACGTCGTCGTCGGTGGGGTGATAGGCCGGGTCGTTCGTCAGCAGGATCACGTCGAGGCGCGGCGAATCGATGCCGCCGCCTCTGAGCGGTTCCTCAGATCTATCGCAGATTATCAGCGTGTGAACGCCGTAGTGCAGCCAGCCGAGGTAAAGCGGCTTAGGCCTCCCGTATTGTATTCTGCGCCCGGCCCACAGCCATCGTCGCCAACCCCACTGGCCATCTTCGTCCTGGATGTTGGCGCAGAAGTCCTTTCGTGTTATGCCCCCTGAAATGGAGATTCTGAACGCATTGGGATCGTGGCAGTCCGAAGGGTTATCCGGATCGAAGTTCGGCCCCGGGCAGTAGTAGCGCCCCCACGCATACCAGTCGTCGCTGAACGGGATGTGGACGCCCGTCGTCCAATAGTCATTCAGGTCGCCGCGGGTGGTATCGTTGTGGTTGTGAACTGTGATCCCGGCTATGGAATCAGCGTTCGGGTCGGCATCGGGCGGATCGGTGCGGGAGTCGCTGTACGTGCGGTCCTGCCGCATGAGCCCATTCGTTCTCCCTTGTATGCCGGGGTATACCCACATGAGCGTGGCGCCCCCCCCCGCTTGAGGGTCGGGCAACTGGTAGCCGGTCTGCCGCGCGGGCTCATGCCAGGCTCCGCCGCAGACGATGACTTTCTTTGCATTCAATACCACCAGGGTGGCGATCAGGCGGAAGTTCTCGAGTATGACTTTTTCGTTTTCAGCGTCGAACCAGTAGATGCCGTTGCTGTCGGTGGGCCCCCACGGGTTCACTGTGGAACTCAGCACGTCGTTGCGCATCACGAATTTGCTGCCATCCCGCGCCGGGGAGATTAAGCTGCCTTGCGCCACATACCACGACCAGTTCACCGAAGGAACCGCCAGAAGCTCCTCTGAGTTGAGGAGGGTGGTATCGGCATCGTCGAAGTCATTGTCAATACTCTCGCCGGACGGCACTATCATATTCCCTCTCACGTCGGCGAGCGGCCCGGAACCTCTCTCGATGTCCCTGTTGCTCCGCACGTCACCGAGCACCTTGACTCCTTCAGCAATAGTCATATCCTCGACCATCGAAAATGCAACATATTGTACTGCACGCTGGGGCGGAGCCACGGCTGCGGCTTCGAGCGTCCGCGTGGCCGGTCCTGCGCGGCCCTGCGACGTGATCACTACGGGGTCTATCGGATTGTCGTTCAGGTCGCCGTCTTCGTCGTGGAACCGGACGGTGAACGAGCCGCCGGCGAATGTGCGGTTGATGGGGGTATCGTTGAAATCGTGTTGCGAGAGTGCGAGCCAGATCGCGTATTCCATGCCGACGCGTGCATTGAGACCGGCCTGGTGCGCCTGGACGACGTTTCGGCTGATGCGAAGCTGCAGGCCCGTCTCCGATGCCATCGATAATGCGACTATCGCCAGCCCCGACAGCAGCACGATGCACAGGAGCGCAACGAACCCGCGATCAGTAGGGAGACAGTTGAAAGTAGAGCAGTAGAAAGAGAAGAAGGCTCTTCTCACCTGATCAACTCTCTCCTGATCAACTCTCCAATTTCGCAAGGGCGTCTCCGAAGGTAAGGTGAACAGTTGAACAGTCGAACAGTCGAGAGATTCAGACCGTCTACTGTCACCTGCTCTACTTTCACCTGTTCTAATTGCCGTCAGTAGTTCAAGAGCCTGACCTGCGCCTGCTGGCGCGACTGGTAGCCCCCGAGATCGGTCTGGATGGTCATGTTGACCGCCTTCGGGGATGTTGTCGTCAATTTATCCCGGCGGCCGTGGTGCCGCCTCTTGAGGCCCTTCAAAGTGAAGACCAATTCGGCCTCATCGCCATAATCGGCCCACGTAAAGCCGTCCCAATAGTAGAACATCATCTGGTTGTCCCAGCTTTCGACGTCATCCTCCCAATCGTCGATGCGTGCGTACTCGACGGAGCCGGCGGAGGTGAGACCAACTTCCGACTGGAGCATCACGTGGTATGTGCGCCCCTTGCGGATGCCCCGGTCATCGGGCGGCGTCCACGACAGCGGCACGATGTAATCCCTCACTGTCGACCCTCCGGCGATCAGAACAGTGCCGTGGGCTACCGAGGTCATATCGGTTTTGTCGATCAGGTCTACCCGCAATCTGATGAGCAAGCCGTTTGCTCCGCGAATCTTGAGGCTGGTGGCCTTCTCCGCGTCGGCTTTCGCCACGAATCTCTCGAGCACCGCTCTGCCGAAATTGACATTGAACAGCGGCCGAGGCTTGCGTTCATCGCCCGAAACTGCCGGGAATCCGTTGAACTCCGCGATAGTAACTTCCTCGATCTCGCCTTCAGGCAGGATTATAGTGGCGTCTTGATCTTCGTAGACGTATTCAAACGAGCACAGCGAGACGTTCTCGGCAATGGCCGTCGATGTACCGTTCACGCTGCGGAGCAGGGTGCGTCCGCTCAGTTGATACCGGATTTCGTCGTCAACGGCGTCGCCGGTGATGTCGGGCACGATGAATGTGATGGATGGCTGCTGCGTGGCCGTCAGATCGAGCGCGGATGCGAGGGCCATCGATATCCGCCGCACCGCGTAGAGCGCCTCATGGTCGACTTCTGCACGGCGTGAAAGGTGATCCATGGCCTGCAACGTGCCGCTCGTCATCAGCGTGATCGTCAGGAACATGAACGCGGAGATGCCGATCACGATGATCAATTCGGCGAGGGTGTGCCCTGTCTGCGTGCGGACACGCACAGGCAGGCCGGATATTCTCGATCGTCGCATCGGCAGAAAGGCAACCACACCCGCCGAAGGCGGGCAGGGATCACGCTGATGAACGCTGATTATTAAGAATTGCCATCTGTGTCTATCTGTGTTTATCCGCGGTTTCATTCTAATCTCCGTTCACGGTAACGCGCCCCGAGCCTGCCGCAACGGTGAGCCGGCGAGTGGAGCCGCCCGACGTGAGGTCCACGGTTCCGCCGCGGTCGGGCGAGCCCATAGTGTCGAAAGCGATCCACTTCCGCCCGCCGAAATCCGCATTTATTGCATCCATTCCCTGCAACGGCCCCGGCGCGTTTATCGAGAGCTGCATCGGCCGGTGAGTGATCGGATTGACCAGCAGCGTTCCGACCACCTGGGACTCATTCCTGGCGACGTCGCCCATCGAGTCGATTTCAGAGAGATAGTAGCCTGAGTCATCGAACAGCAGCAGGATGATTTTATTCTCGGCGACGGCCACAGACTGGGCGTATCGGATGTGCACGAGAACGGCCCGCGCGGCTGAAGCGAGGCCGATATCGCTCATGGCTTGAGTGATGCTGGGAGCCGCCGAGACGGCAATGATCGAGACCAGCAGGATCACAACAACAATCTCTATTAGGGTGAAGGCCCGCATCTGCATGAATGTAGGGGCGGTTCGCGACCCGCCTCTACGGCTGCTCCACAAACGGCAAGGCGTCTGTGACGAACGGGCCATTGAATGCCTCCGTGCCAAGCCATCCTGATGCGGGGTGCCACGGTCAACAGTCTGTGTTGGCCGTGTTTCGTCCACGTCCAAGCTGGGCTTCACGTGGCTACCCGACGTCCACTTCCTGATGCGGGCATGCGTCTGCGAGCAGGCAGTTCAAGGCCTAGTGCGTGTCGTAGGACGGATGATTGGCAATGACCTGCCCGGTGGCTCTCGAGTACAGCCACGCCGCGTCTATATCGCTCCGCGCGCGGAGTTCGCACTGCTGTTCGGCCACTCGCACGTCGC
>JAUWKK010000134.1 GCA_030614245.1 Planctomycetota bacterium
CATTTAGTAAGCGGCAGAAACGCCAAGCTTTGTCATGCTGAGCTCCGAGCGAAGCATCTTTCGCCGGTTGAACGTGCCTGGGGCCAAAGATTCTTCGCTTCGCTCAGAATGACATGAAAACAACTCTCCGCTCGCGGCAGCGTGTTCAGTATATGTCGCTCCTGTTAGTATCTGCGTTCATCTGCGTTCATCCGTGGTTTCAAGGTATTGATGGGTAGGGGCCGGCCGGTGATCGCCAAGCGACTGCTGGACATCTTGATTTCGCTGGCTGCGCTCATATTGCTCTCGCCGCTGTTCCTCTTCATTGCAGTAGCAGTGCGCGTCTCGAGCCGTGGCCCCGCATTCTTCAGGCAGGATCGTGTCGGTCTTCGCGGTGAGACTTTCCGCATCTGGAAGTTCCGCACGATGACGGCAGAGGAAGCTCACGCCGCGCCGCTGGTAACATCATCCGACGACCGTCGCGTCACCGCCGTCGGGCGATTCCTCCGCAGGTGGAAGCTCGATGAACTGCCCCAGTTCGTCAACGTCCTGCTCGGCGAGATGAGCATCGTCGGCCCGCGCCCCGAGGTCAGACGCTACGTTGCGATGTACAGCGACGAGCAGCGGCGGGTGCTCTCTGTCAAGCCTGGAATGACCGACGAGGCGTCGATCCGATATGCCGACGAGGAGCGCATCCTTGCCGAGTGCGATGACATTGAAGCGACGTACGTCAACGAGATAATGCCGCGCAAGCTCGAGCTGAACCTGAAGTATATCGACGGACGCAGCTTGTGGGGGGATATAGCGCTAATTCTGCGGACGGCTGTCGGGGTTTTCCGCGCGGCGTGAAGTTTTCAGCTTACGCGATGCTCAACGCACGAGTAACACGGGTGCCGGGCATGCATCTCGGCTATTTTGGTCTATATGATGGGTGCCACGTTCAAGCGGAGCTTGGACGTGTAATTGTACAAGAGAAGACATACACGGCCAACCGAGTACGGTTGACCGTGGCACACGGCGCCGAGGTTTTCCGCGCGGCGTGAAGTTTTCAGCTCGCGGTATGCTCAACGCACGAGCAAGACGCCTGCAGGGCATGCCTCTCGGCTTTGTTGGTCTATATGATGGGTGCCACGTTCAAGCGGAGCTTGGACGTGTAATTGCACAAGAGAAGACATACACGGCCAACCGAGTACGGTTGACCGTGGCACACGGCGCCGGGGTTTTCCGCGGGGCTTGAAGTGTTCAGCTCACGCGATGCTCAACGCACCAGCAAGACGGGTGCCGGGCATGCATCGAGAATGCGTTGCTTCTCGTGAGCGAGCAGGTCGCGGCGCGCGGTGGATCTGAATGCGGCGAGGATGACGAGCTCGGAACCGAGCGCCTTCTGCTGGGCCAGCACGGCGGAATGAATAGCTCCCTTTACGAGCACCTCTTTGACCTCCAGGCCCGATTCAGCGGCCAGCTTCGAGACGAAACGCAGTTGACGGCGGCCCGAGACCTCCAGCTCGTTCTCGTACTCCTGCATCTCGTCGGCTACGAAGATGCGGGACGACAGCAGTTGCTTGAGAGTATCCGTATCGACTACAGCGGCGGCCGCCAACGTCGCTCCGTTTGCGACTGCGAGATCTACAGCCGTCTGGGCGGCACGGCGGTGTGACTCGGAGCCGTCGACCAGGAACAGGATGGATTTGAAAACGCCTGCGTCGGCCATCGCGTTCACCTCATTGCTTGCCGTCTTGCGGAGGAGCTGCATCTAACCAGTAAGCAGTAACCAGTAAGCAGTAACCAGTAACCAGTAAGCAGTAACCAGTAAGCAGTAAGGAACACTGGCCACTGAACACTGAACACTGGCCACTGAACACTGATCACTGACCACTGACCACTGAACTCACAGAGGCCGAGCGGGCTGCCTCGCGTCGAGCCTTGACCATCTTCATTATCACGAAACCCTCGCGCTCGCGCTCTTCCAGCGTCTCGGTTATATACTGAAGCGTCTCGGTGTAGTCGGGGATGAAGAGCTTCTCGAGAGCATTGACGCGGCGTTGCGTGCGCCTGACTTCGCGCGCGAGGCGGAAGACGGCGTTCTCCGTCTCTGCGAGTGCGGCTATGCTGTCGAGAGCATCGCAGAAGCTGAGCATGACGGCATCGGAGCGCGCGGAGCCGCCGAACCCGAACTGCACGCCCGGCTTCGCCGCTTCGTAATCAATGCTGGGCAGTTCGATACCCATCAGGCTGCGGAGGCTGATGTCGAGACGCCGCTCGACGTTGACGGCGGTGGCCTCGGCGGCCAACTGGGCGGAGCCGACCGCGAGCTGCGCCTCTGCGAGAGCCTCGAAGGCCGTAGCTATCTTCTCGTCGACGACATCCTGGGCGCGGCGCGCACTTTCCACGCGGCCCATCAACTCGAACACGAGAATCTGCCGCTTCTGCTCGAGCAGATCATATCCCTGCGCGGCGAAATCGAGGTTCCGCTTGATCGCCAGGTAGCTGCTCTTCGTGGGGGAGACGTTCAGCTTGGCCACGGCTACAACTCGCTTCCTTCGCGTTCGCGGTAGTGTTCGTCGAGCATCTCTTCGCTGATGCGATGCAATTCGCCTCGGGGCAGCAGGCTGAGCATATCCCAGCCTAGCTCGAGCGTCTGCTCGATCGGGCGATCTTCGTATTCTCCCTGGCAGAGGAACTTGTGCTCGAACTGCTCGCCGAACTCCATGAAGACCTTGTCGATGGGCGAGAGTTCCTCCTGGCCGATGACGGCTGCGAGGCCGCGGACCTCTTTGACGTGCGAGTACGCGGCAAAGAGTTGGCTGGCCACGGCAGCGTGGTCGTCGCGCGTGTGGCCTTCGCCTATGCCGTCCTTCATCAGCCGCGAGAGCGACGGCAGCCCGGCGATAGGTGGATAGATGCCGCGCTGGAACAGGTCGCGTTCGAGCACGATCTGCCCCTCCGTGATGAAGCCCGTGAGGTCGGGGACGGGATGGCTGATGTCGTCGTTGGGCATAGTGAGGATCGGCATCTGAGTGATGGAGCCTTCGGAGCCTTTGATGCGGCCTGCCCGTTCATAGATGCTGGCCAGATCGCTGTAGAGGTATCCCGGGTATCCCTTGCGTGCGGGTATCTCGCCGCGTGCGGTGCCGATCTCGCGAAGCGATTCGCAATAGTTCGTCATATCCGTCATGATCACCAGCACGTGCATGCCTTCATCGAAGGCGAGGTGCTCGGCCAGTGTGAGGGCCGTTCGGGGCGTCAGCAGGCGTTCGATCGACGGCGAACTGGCCGTGCTGAGGAAGAGCGCAACGTTGTCGAGCACGCCGGACTCCTCGAAGTTGCGGATGAAATACTGCGCGACGTCGTTCTTGACGCCCATAGCCGCGAAGACGATAGTGAACTCGACGTCCTCGCCCAACAGCTTTGCCTGCCGCGTTATCTGTGCTGCGATGCGGTTGTGCGGGAGGCCGTTGCCGCTGAAGATCGGCAGCTTCTGCCCTCGGACGAGCGTGTTCATTCCGTCTATGGCCGAGATGCCCGTCTGGATGAAATCGCGCGGATAGACGCGCGAGAAGGGATTGATGGGGTCGCCGCTGATGTCGCGCCTGTCGCCCCCGAACGGAGCCGGGCTGTTGTCGATGGGGCGGCCGAGCCCGTCGAAGACGCGGCCGAGCATCTCGCGCGAGACGGCAACGGACATCGGCTGCCCCTGGAACCGCACGCGCGTGCGCGAGGTGGACAGCCCCTCGGTGCCTTCGAGCACCTGGACGACGGCGGCATTAGCATCGACTTCGAGCACGGTGCCCAGGCGCACCTCGCCCCGCGGGCTGATGATCTCGACGACTTCGTCGTATCCGACGCCGCGGATGCCTTCAGCAAAGATCAGAGGGCCGTCGATGCCCTTCAAGCCCACGTATTCCAGACCCCGTTCGATGCTCAACGGTATTTCTCCTTCAGCGCATCGAGCTCGCGGATCATCTCCTGGAGCAGAGCGTCCATACGCTTGATGTCGTCGTTCTCGGTGAGGGACTTGGCTCGGACGAGCTTTGGAATGCACTGCATATCGCGGATTTCGACGAGCGGGGCTCCCTGTTCGATGATCTGCTTGGCCCGGCGGTGGAGCTCTACCATCAGCCGCAGCAGGCGGACCTGCTTGGCGGGCGAGCAGAACATATCGACATCGTCGAATGCGTTCTGCTGGAGAAATCCGTTCTTGATCAGATCGGCGACGAACAGGACGAGCCGCTGCGAATCTGGGAGCACGTCCGGCCCGACCAGCGTCACGATCTGCTGGAGGCTGTCCTCGTGCTGAAGCAGTTCGATGGTCTCGAGACGGAGCGTCGCCCATTCAGCATCGTGCTCTTCCCACCATGACTGGACGTCTTCGATGTATTCGCTGTAGCTGGTGAGCCAGTGTATGCTGGGATAGTGCCGTGCGTTTGCGAGGGCAGTATCGAGTGCCCAGAAGCATCGGATGAATCGCTTCGTGTGCGATGTTACGGGCTCCGCGAAGTCGGCCCCGGGCGGCGAGCCCGCTCCTATGCCGCTGACCGAGCCAGGCGAGCCGTTCAGGTTGGTGACGGCGCCGGCGCGTTCGTAGAATTCCGCGAGCTTTGAGGGGAGATACGCGGGGAAGCCCTCCTCAGCGGGCATCTCTTCGAGCCTTCCGGAGAGCTCGCGCAAAGCTTCGGCCCAGCGGGAAGTCGAGTCGGCCATCACGGCTACGTCGTAGCCCATGTCGCGGTAATACTCGGCGATGGTTATGCCGGTATAGATGCTGACCTCTCGTGCAGCGACGGGCATGTTCGAGGTATTGGCGATAAGGATGGTGCGTTCCATCAGGCTCTTGCCGGTGCGGGGGTCGACGAGGCTGGGGAAGTCGACGAGCACCTCGGTCATCTCGTTGCCCCGTTCGCCGCAGCCGATATAGACGACGATCTGCGCATCGGACCACTTGGCGAGCGAATGCTGCGTCATCGTCTTGCCGGTGCCGAAGCCGCCGGGGATGGCAGCGGCACCGCCTCGGCCGATCGGGAAAAACGTGTCGATGATCCGCATACCGGTTACAAGCGGGATGGTGACGTCTTCGCGATTGCGGACCGGCCGGAACCGACGCGCCGGCCAGCGCTGCGTCATAGTCAGTTCCCTGATGCTCGAGCCGGTATCCAGCCTGCATATCGTCTGGTGGATCGTGTATTCGCCCTCGGGGACGATCTCGACGACGGTGCCGCTCGTGCCGGGTGGAAGCATCAGGCGATGATCGATCAGGTCGGTTTCCTTCACTGTGCCGAATATATCGCCGGGGTTGAGCCGCTGTCCGACTTCAGCCGAAGGTGTGAACCGCCAGTTGCGTTCGGTGTCGAGGGGTGGGACCTTTTCGCCTCGGCGGATGTACGCCCCGCTGTGCTGTGCTATCTCGGGGAGCGGCCGCTGTATGCCGTCGTAGATGTTGCCGATCAGGCCGGGGCCGAGTTCGAGCGAGAGCGGAGCTCCGGTGGGATGGACGCTGTCGCCGGGCTTCAGGCCGGAGGTGTTCTCGTAGACCTGAATGGTGCCCTTCTCGCCCTGCAGTCGGATGATCTCGCCGATGAGGCGATACGGGCCGACTTCGACGACCTCGTACATCTGTGCATCGCCGAGCCCGACTGCATCGACAATGGGGCCGTTGACGCGTGTGACGGTGGATTGAGTGCTACTGTTCATGATACGAATATCATTTCCGCAATTTGGGATCTGAATTCTTCGCGCGCCCTTTCGAGACGCGCGTCGAAGGAATTGTCGAAGACAGCCCGGCCATCGCCACTTCGGATGATTGCCCCACCGGTGATGCCGGCCGGTGTCTTGTCAACCGACAGGCTGATGTTACGGCCGGCCTTCTTGAGCGCCTCTGCAACGGCTTCGCGCACCCGCCCGGCATCGGCGCTGTCACGCTCGGCGAGTGCAATTGCAAATCTCTCGCCGGGCATCTGCTCGATGGCCCTGACGCAGAGATCGACGACGACATCGATATCGGTTCCGGGGGCCGCCAGCTTCTCGCTCGCTGCGTCGAAGATGGAATCGATCATCTGCTGACGGGCAGAGAGTTCGACGGCCCGCACTTCGCTCGAGACGCTTGACAGGATGCGCTGGGCCTCGTGTTCGACGCGTCTTCGCGCATTTTCTATTGCATCGTCGATCATCCGCTCGGCTTCTTCCCTGGCGTTGCGGATGATTGTCTCGGCGTGCTGTTCGGCGCGTTTTTGCAGGCGCTGAGCGCGTCGTTCGGCGCCGGCGAGGATCTCCTTGGCCAGAGGCTCAGCGGGCGACTTATCAGATGATGCATTCTCCGGCATGCGGCGGCGTCTCCTTACGGAACGGAACGACTGCTTAACACCGATCAGTTGGCTTGGCTGTCCAGATAGGCCATCTTCTCATTATCTGAGTTTATCCGCGTTTATCCGTGGTTTCAATTATCTTTACACATGTATGCCGACGGCCTCGTGGATGAGTTCCATCAGGTTGGGCCGGCCTTCGATGGGGCCCTTTCGCGTGGGGATTTCCACCAGGATGGACGTCCTGGCTTCGAAACGGATGGCGTTGACCCTGTCGCGGATCATCTGTGCTGCGGCATCAGTGATGATGATGATCGGCACGCGGGCGCGGATCGCCTGCTCGAGTGCGAGGCTTGCTTCGTTGGCGTCGGAAACCGCCTGCCCGCGCAATCCCGCGAAGCGGAAGCCCAGGATGGTGTCGTCGTCGCCGATGACGAAGAACTTCCCTGCCTGCGATTCTGGCAGGTCGCGCGACGTGATTACCGGCTCGCTGCGTCGTCCGTTCACGGCACTACCCCATCTTGCCGAGCAGCATGATCGCGACGATCAGGCCGTAGATGGCGATGCCTTCGGCGAGGCCGACGAAGATGAGCGACCTGGCCATCAGGTCGGGATTCTCGCTGACGGCGCCCATAGCGGCGGAGCCGACCTTCGCGACTGCGTACGCAGCGCTCCAGCTCGCGCCGATAGTCACCGCGGCAACGGACATCGCGATGAAGACGTCGTTCCGGCTCATCCCTGCCCCTCCGGCGGGCGGGTTCGATATTTCCGCTATGCCTCCCACCTGCCCCGGTTCAGCCGCCGCGAGCGCGCTATTGAGCGTCAGGCCGATACCGACAGCCGCGATCACGATGACCAGGGCCATCCACGCAGTGAACCGACGAAAACGTTTCTTCATGATTTCTCCTTAGAAAGGCAACCACAGATAAACGCTGATAAACGCGGATCAGAAAGAACTCATATCTGTGTTCATCTGTGTTCATCTGCGTGTTCACTCTTCTCTGTTCTAATCTGCGGTTTCATCCGGGCAAGAAAGCCAACCACAGATTAACGCTGATTAACGCTGATCAGAAAGAAC
>JAUWKK010000227.1 GCA_030614245.1 Planctomycetota bacterium
TCACAGACGTCGGCGCCATCGCGGCCCACGCGTATCACTCTCTCGCCGTGAAGGGCGACGGCACGCTATGGGCGTGGGGCAAGAACGACCACGGGCAGCTCGGTGACAACACGACGATCGAGCGCCACGAGCCCGTGCAGGTGCATAATCTGACCGGCGTCAGCGCCATCGCGGCCGGTGGGTGGCACTCTCTGTCGATCTTTGGCGAACCGGTCTTTCCTCCTGCCGACCTGCTCATCAAGGCGGACAGCGAGAGCAACGCCGCTTACGCTGAGAACGACGTATACTACCCCGAACCGGCAGGCGATCAGATCGAGACGCAGACGGTCAGAGAAGGCGGCGCAGCCGTGTATCAGATCAAGGTCGAGAATGACAGTCCCGTCGACTGGTCGTTTATAGTCCGGGGCGGGAAGGGCAGCGATACCGGATGGTCTGTGGGCTATCTGGTCGGCCCGACAAGCATCACGTCGGAGATCACCGGGACGGACGGCTACGTCACCGGCCTGCTCGCTCCCGGCGAAAGCGAAGTTATTACCCTGGTAATGACACCGACGAAGTATGCCATTGTCGGTGAGAGCGAGAGCGTGACAGTCGAGGTCTTCCAGGACAGCACAGACCCAACCGTCCGCGATTCCGTGGAAGCCGTCGCTGAGAAGATCATGGCGCTCTATGGCGACGTCAATGGCGACAACTGCGTGAACGTCATGGACCTGCTGGGCGTCCGTTCAATGCTCGGCTTGGGCAGCGGGTGCCCGTAGACGAGACCATCCATGGCAAAGACTATCAGGGCGGCCATTAACGGTGATTGCGTACCCGGGGGGCAGGCGGGGGAACTCCCCCGCCATATGAAAAGAATCCACCCTCAGAACCGCCGCAGCAGCTCCTCCGCAGCATCGAGCACCATTTCCGGTGTGACGCGCGTCATGCAGATATGCTCCGGCTGGCTGCAAACCTTCTGCTGGCACGGGCCGCAGGGGACTTCGACGCTGACTTTCGTCGTCTTCTCGAGGTTGACGTCGGTGTAACGCGGGCTGGTGGAGCCCATGATGCAGACTACGGGGAGGCCGAACGCGACGGCGTAATGCCTGGGGCCGGTGTCGTTTGTGATGAGCATTCGGCAGCGGCGGGTGATGGATTTGAGATTGTGGAGGGTGACGCCGAGGCCGCGGGGATTGATGACGGAATGCTTCATGTGGGATGCGACTGCCTGGGCGATGGGGCGCTCTCTCGGCGCGCAGAAGATGATGATCTGGCAGTTGTGGCGCTCGATGAGTGCGTCGGCGGTCGCAGCGAAATACTCGGGCGGCCAGCACTTTGACGAGCCGAAGCTGGCGCCGGGATTGATCGCTATCATCATTCGGGAGGGTTCCCAGCCGTGCGAGTGGAGTATCTCCTCGGCCTGCGCCTCGCCCTCCGGCGTCGTGAAGAGCTCAGTCTGCCGTGATTCCTCGGAACAGCCGATCGCGTAGCACAGGTCGAGATAATAGTCGACCATATTGATCGGTACGTTTCTGTTGTTTTCGCGCGGGGGCGGGATGCGTTTTGTGAACGTCCAGCCGCGCCCGCCGCGATCGTATCCGATGCGCTCGCGAGCGCCCGAGAGCAGCGCTTCGAGCGCACCGCGCTGCGAGTTGACGAGCACGATCGCGATGCCGAACCGCCCCCGGCGCAGCCTTCGCACAAGGCGCAGATAACCCAGCGCACCCCGATGGACGCCCTCGGGGTCGTATTCGATCACCTCGTCGAACCACGGCCCCCCTTCGATCACCTGCCGGCTGTACTTCTTGACCAGCACCGATATGTGCGCGCCGGGGAAGTTACGTCTCAGGCACCGGAACGCAGGCGTAGCCATCACGACGTCGCCCACCCAGTTCGGCGAGCGGACCAATATGCGCTGGACGGGCTTCGTGCCGTTCGTCTCGAAGCACCCAGTTTGCGCGTTGCTTTCAGTCATCTGTATCGGTGATGATCTTTGCAGCAGCGAGGAGGCTGTCTACGACGAAATCCGGCTGCTGCCCTGGCGGCAAGCCTGCCAGGTCTGTGTCTATGCCGCTGGTGATGAAGAAGCACGAACAGCCGGCCCGTTTGCCGGCCTCGATATCGGCCGGCCGGTCGCCGACCATGAACGACCTGCGGAGATCGATGTTAAACTCTTCGGCGGCTCGCAGCAGCATGCCGGGCATGGGCTTGCGGCAATCGCACTTAATGGTGTATTCGTCGATGCTGCCTTCCAGGAAATGCGGACAGAAGTAGATGGCGTCGATATCCGCCCCGCCGTTGCGGATCATTGCGACGAGCGCTTCGTGGATTTCTCCGAGCTTTTCGATGGTGATTATGCCGCGTGCGACGGCTGACTGGTTCGTGACGATGATCCGCAGGAACCCGGCGTCACCGAGCAACTGGAGCGCCTCAATCACGCCGGGAAGCAGCTCGAGTTGATCGGCCGAGCGGAGATAGGAGACGTCCCGATTGACCGTATCGTCGCGATCGAGAAACACCGCCCGGCGCTTGCCGTCTACGTTCAATGTCAAGATTCGCTCTCGCAAAGCTTCCCTTCCACCAGCCCGCAGAGGATATGCGCGACGTTGATATGGCACTCCTGAATCCGCGGCGTGTCAGCGGAAGGCACGGTCAGGCAGATGTCGGCAAGCGTTGCGAGCCGGCCGCCTTCGTTCCCGGAAAGCGCCAGGACGACCGCCTTGCGTGCGCGGGCAAGCTCGACGGCACGGATCACGTTCTCACTCTCGCCGCTGGTGCTGATGGCGAGCACTGCGTCGCCTTCGCGTACCAGGGCATCGGCCTGGCGGACGAAGACGGCATCGAAACCGTAATCGTTGGCGGTGGACGTGATTACCGACGAATCGGTAGTCAGCGCCACGCATGCGAATCCGCCGCGTTCAAGTTTGAAACGGCCGACCAGTTCGCCGGCGATATGCTGCGCATCGGCCGCGCTGCCGCCGTTGCCGAACGTGTACAGCACGCCGCCGTTTCTCAGGCACGTAATAATCGCATCGGCCATTCGACTGACAGTCTCGACCAGGGCGGGATCATCCGCGATCGCGGTTTTGAGCTCGGCGCTCTCGCGCAACTGCCGGCGTATCTCATCGGCATATCCTTCGCGATCGGTCATTTGAATAACTCCTCACGTTGTGCAGCAGCCTTTCCAGTTAGGTTTCTTGTCATTCTGAGCGCAGCGAAGAATCTTTAGCATAACGACCCGCAAGTGGTGAAAGATGCTTCACTAAGAGTTCAGCATGACAGGGGGCTCGCTGCTGATTCATTCATTGGCAGGCTGATAGCCTGCCCCACGTGTGCCGGTATCGCGGATTTTCGAGACGATGCTGGATGTCGACATTCCCGGCACGATCTGGACGAGCTCGACGCGGCCGCCGTGCGCCTCGACGAAATCGCGGCCGACCACGAGTCTGCCTTCGTAGTCCGAGCCCTTCACGAGCACGTCCGGCCGGACGACTTCCTCGATCAGCCGCTTCGGTGTTTCTTCATCGAAGAGAACGACGTAGTCGACGTCGGCGATTGCCGCCAGGACGTGCGCCCGTTCCTCCTGGGGCAGGATCGGCCGGTCGGGGGCCTTTTGGAGCCTGATCGACGCATCGGTATTGAGGCCGACTATCAGCACGTCGCCCAGCTTTCTGGCATCGTGCAGCAGGCGTATATGGCCGGCGTGCAGCAGGTCGAAACAGCCGTTGGTGAAGACTATAACCTTGCCGCGTTCACGCAGGTCGCGCGCTATCCGCTTCAGGGCGCCATCGTCGACGATCTTGCGGGCGTAGCCATAGCTCTGCCTGTTGAACTGTGCGATGATCTCGTTGCAGGTGACGGGCTGTGCTCCGAGTTTCGTAACTTCAACTGCGCCTGCGGCGTTTGCGACGGCGGCAGCATCGCGGTAGCCTCCGCCCGCTGCAATCACCATTGCGAGCACGCTTATCGTCATGTCTCCGGCGCCGGTAACGTCGAAGACTTCGAGCGCGTCGGGCGGGACGCGCAGTTCGTCGCCGCCGGCCTCGCGCATGTACAGCCCATCTCTGTCGAGCGTAATCATCACTGCGTCGAGACCGAGTTCGTCGATCAATGCCCGGGCGGCCCGGCGGCTGGCGTCATCGCCTGCGAGTTCCAGCCTGGGGGCGTTGGCCGCCTCGGTGCGGTTCGGTTTCAGGCAGTTCGCCCCGCGATACTTCGAGTAATCGGCCCCCCGGCCGGGGGCGATCAGCACCGGGACATCCAGCCGCCGGCACGTGCGGATGATCCGCTCGCAGACGAGCGGCGTGACGAGACCCTTGCTGTAGTCCTGTATCACCACCGCGTCCTGCTCGGGGATGAGCGCCTCGGCGTAATCCGCCACGCAGATCTGCATGCTCTCGGGCAGTTCGGAAGCATCCTCGCGGTCGACCCGCAGCACCTGCTGCTGCCTGGCGATGAACCGCGTCTTGAGCGTAGTCGGCCGGCCTTCGATCTGCAGCACACCGTCATGGCGGATGTCGAGTTTGTCGAGTTCGGCGATGAACGTCTCGGCTTCGGGATCGTGACCGAGCAAACCGCAGCAGGTGACCTGAGCTCCCAGCACGGAAAGATTGTGCGCGACGCTCCCGGCCCCGCCGAGGCGAAATGACTCCCGCTCTACCTTGAGCACCTGGATGGGCGCCTCGGGCGAGATGCGGTTTACCGATCCTCGCTCGTAGCGGTCGAGCATCAGATCGCCGACGACGAGGACCTTCGGCCGTCCGAGGCTCTGAACCTGTCGTATGAGATTCTCCGGCACGACAGCATCTCCAGGTTCCGTCGGCAAACGCCGGGCCGACAGGCGCATATGATCGCCTGAACGGCCTGGAAAAACAAGCAGAAAGTGCCGGGGGTGGAATGACTCCATATCGTGGGGTATCTCATGCGCCACGAATGCGCGCGTCAGGGTCCGGTACGCCCGGGAGGGGCCTCGTTTCTTCGCTGCGAAGCAGCGGAGGTATATAGCCTGGGGCTTCAGCCCTGATCTTTGCCCACAAGTCCGGCCGATGGATAGAGGCCGGCAGGTGTCAAGCGATTCTGTGCTCTGAAACGCAGAAATGCCGAAATACCCCTTGGTACTTTGCGCAGATTTTTGGTATATCATGATGCATGAATATTTGCACTGGTACAGTTCGAGCAAAAGAAGAACAGCGATTGCAGTTGTGGGCCACCGATATTCTGGGCTCGGCCA
>JAUWKK010000171.1 GCA_030614245.1 Planctomycetota bacterium
CTCGACGAGCTTGTAAATTTTTCCCCGAGCCTCCGCCGGCCGCTGCTCGCGAAGGCGATGACGAAGATGAACGAGGTCGAAAAAAGGGCCGTCGAGCTCGCAAGCAAAAAGCTCGACAGTCCGGAGATGGAAGCCGAGATCGAAAAAGCGTTGACCTCTGGCGACTCATCTACAAGCTCGCCGGACAACTCGGAGTAGACCCCGGCCCGTTCACACTGCGCGAACTGGTCTGGATGGCCGAGGGCCGAGAGGAAGAGGCGTGGAATCACACAAGCAACATCCTCGCCATGCTCGCCAACGTGAACAGCACGAAGGCGAAATTCAGCGCCGCAGACTTCAATCCGTTCTCGAAACGCAAACAGCAGGTGAAGCGGACCAAGAACAACATCAAGCTGCTGAAGACCGTCTTCATCGATAACGCCCGGAAAGGACGCCGAAAATGAGCCTTGCAACTGATATCAAAGCCGGGGCCGCATACGTCGAACTTTATACCAAGAACAACCGCCTCAACCGCGGGCTTGCCGCCGCGCAGCGCCGCCTGCGCGCGTTCGGCGCGAGCGTCGCCGGGCTCGGGAAGAAGATCGCCAGGGCGGCGGCCGTCGCCGCTGCCCCCCTCCTGATCGGCGGCAAGCTGTTCGCCGACTTCGAGCACAACATGGCCCGCGTCTCGACAATGCTCTCGGCCGCCGACATGAAGTTCATGCCGGCCTTTCGCAAGTCAGTCAAGCAGCTCGCAATCGAGACGGGCAAGTCGCTCGGCGACATCACCGACGGCCTCTACGACATCCTCAGCGCCCAGGTCCCCGCTCAGCGAGCCCTCGAGGTTATCAGGGCGGCGACTCGCGGCGCGGTCGCCGGTCGAGCTTCGGTCAAGGATACGACCGCCGCGCTCCTGACCCTGATGGAAACCTATGGCGACCAGTTCCGCAATGCGGGCGACGCCAGTGACTTCCTGTTCCAGATTATCAGACGCGGCCGAACCGACATGGAACAGCTCGCGCCGGCCATCGGGGCGGTCATTGCAATTGCCAAGCAAGCCGGGTTGTCGCTCGAAGACATGGGCGCATCGCTTGCTCTGATAACCCGGGCGACTGGGCACACCGAGCGCAGTATCGTCGCTCTCAAGAGCATCACGATGACGTTCCTGAAACCGGCCAAGGAGGGGGCAAGGCTCTGGAAGGACAAATTTGGCACCGCTATGAATTACGCAACCCTCCAGACCGAAGGAATGGTCAGCGTGCTCAAGAAGCTGAACACGCTCAACGCTTCGGAGGTCGCGCAGATATTCCCGAACAAGCGCGCTCTTACGGGCCTGCTGCCCGCGCTCGCGAAAGTCAAGGATTTCGCAGTCGACCTCGCCGCAATGAAGGACCGCGCCGGCGCGACCGATGAGGCCTACAAGAAAATGGCGAACACGATGCTTCACTGGGTTGGCAGGGCGAAACAGGTCGCCATCATCGCCTTCGTCGCAATCGGCGAGGCCATCCACGAGCCCGTCATCAAGGCATTCAAGGCGGTTATCAAGTACGGGAAGATGGTCATAGATTTCATCAGCCGAAACAAGAAACTGATCGTCGCGATCATGAAGATCGTCGTCGTCGCCGGTCTCGTCGGCGTTGCCCTCATCGTTGTGGGAACTGCCCTCGGCCATCCAGACCAGCTCGCGCAGTGTGAACGGGCCGGGGTCTAGTCCGAGTTGTCCGGCGAGCTTGTAGATGAGTCGCCAGAGGTCAACGCCTCTTCGATCTGCTTTTCCATCTCCGGACTTTCGAGCTTTTTGCTTGCGAGCTCGACGGCCCTTTTTTCGACCTCGTTCATCTTCGTCATCGCCTTCGCGAGCAGCGGCCGGCGGAGGCTCGGGGAAAAATTTACAAGCTCGTCGAGTAGCGCCTTCGTCGCGTCGTCGATGGCATCGCCGGCCATCGCGCGGCCGAAGTCCTCATCGGAGATCCCCGCCTTCTCCGCCTGGTCCGAGCAGAGGACGTAGATGATATTGACGAGCAGATACGGGTCGGAGACGACTTGCGGGAGCATTTCGCCGCCGGTGATCTTGAGGAGATCGATCTCGAGCGTATCGCGGACGCGCTTGAGCGTCGTGATGTTGATCGCGACTTCCCATTCGCGGCCGTTACAATCCTTGAACGTTTTCATTGTTCACCTCACTGAAATCGACGAGTTCGATGTCGAGCCGCCCGGCGGTATCGAGCGTACATTCCTTCGACATCGCGTAACCGAAGCCACCGCGCTTCGGCTTGTCGTACCACTGGATGACGCGGTCCGCGTATCCGTCGGTTCCGTCGATGCCGACGATGACGACGCGGGCGGCTCCCATCAGCCAGGCGAGGTGGACGGCGGTGCAGCCGGTCCCGGCGTAGGTGAAGAGCGTGTTGAGCCGTCCGATCTGCCCGCGCGTCCTGGTGAGCAGCTCGTAGGCGTGCTTGCTTCGGGGCGACCGGAAATGAATGACGGGCGGGCCGCCGGGCGGCTCGGTCCGCTCGGTGTCGGGCCCGTACATCGGGTTCATGAAGACGCCGACAACGCCGTTGTGGCTGCGAAGCTCATCGAGCCAGATATCCCAGGGGCCGGGGACGCCCAGCCGCCAGGCGTCGTCGAGCACCATCCAATACGGGCGGCCGCGCAGGATCGGCACGACGCCCATCGTGCGGTTGAGGCAGATCTGGACGCCGTCGCCGACCTCGGCGAAGTTGAAGGCATCGAGACTCTTGCCCGTCCCGAAGACGTAGGCGGGCAGGCCCTCGTGATGATTGACAAGCGGCTCGATTGTGCCGGTGAGTTCGTTCATTTTCCGCTCCAGTGCTTTGGCAGCCGGATGTGCTGCTGCGCGTCGTCGAGCGGATCGACGGCGAGCATCGCGTAAGCCGCCGCGAGCTCGCGGTCCGCGTCGCCGACTAGGCGGGTGTACCCCAGCGCCGTGACGCGGCCCGGAGCCGCGTTCATGGCGCGGTCGAAC
This sequence comes from Planctomycetota bacterium, assembly GCA_030614245.1. Lineage (GTDB taxonomy): Bacteria > Planctomycetota > PUPC01 > JABMSA01 > JAUWKK01 > JAUWKK01. Next base: position 2,972 of record JAUWKK010000171.1, read on the forward strand.
GTGCAAGTGATGGCAAAGTGGTGCTCCGCATACGCCTCGAACAGATAATCGTGGCCGGTCGCGCCGAGCAGATGGCCGGGCCAGGGCAGCTTCCGAATGTAGGGCAGGGAGAGCCACGACTGGAACGCGTCCACGACGTTCCGCTGAATGAGCACGAACTTCGCGTCGGGGAAGATCTCGAGGAGGCGCAGCCAGCCGAGCGATTCCCAGGCCCAGGGCAGTGCGACGCGGACAGCGGCGTACCGGGCATCGCATCGGGCGGCGTAGTCGCGGACGCCGTCGAGAAGCGGTGTTCGGCTCGCGTCGCCGCCGAGCTCGCCGATGAAGGGGATGTCCCACCGGTCGAACGGCTCGAAGCCGCGCTGACCGTCGCCGCATTCGGGCAGCATGCAGAGCAACTTCACGAGGATGGTCGTGCCGTTGCGCTGGGGGCCGATGATGAAGAGCGGCGCTGCCATCAGGGCTTCCTCACAAACCACGTGGTATCGGGGCCGGTCTCGACCGGGCTGCCGACCTTGTACTCACTGAGAAACACGTCGAGCGCGACGCGCACGCCGAAGTGCTTCGCGGCTTTGATGGTTTCCGGATGATCGATGTCGTGGCCGCAAAGGATGCCGCGCCGCCGCACGCGCGGATACCAGGCGACGAGGTCGCGATAAACCGCCTCGGCGGTGTGGTCGGCGTCGATGAAGACGAAGTCCAAAAGCCCGGCCTGCACCTTCCGTGCGGCCTCGGTAGACAGCAGTTGCCGGATGTGCCGGCGGCCGCGCGCAAAGTCCGTCCGCCGCACGGCCTCGAACTTGCGGGCGATGTGATTCGCAGGGCGGCTCGCGGCTCCCGGCTGATTGCTGGCCCTGAGCAGGGAATCCTTCTCTGCCGGGCGCCAGATGTCGATCATGTGCAGCTCGAGGTTCGGGATTTCGCGGAGCAGGAATTCGGACAGTTCGCCGTTCCAGACGCCGATCTCTGCGCCGACAATGCGGTCCTGCTCGAGGATATGGTTGCGCGCGAGCACATCGACGATGGCCTCGCCGCGTTCGAGAGGTATTTGCGTCATGGCTTGATGAACCCCCAGGTTTTCGCCGGGCCGTGCACGATCTCGACGTCGAGCCTCTTCTCGTCGATGAACTGCTGCACGGCCCGCTCGCAACAGTCGCCGCCGAAGGCGCTCGTCCACAGCCCGCCGGCAAGCAGGCCACCCGACCTCAGCAGCGGCCACCAGGCCCGGATGTCGGCGAGCCGAGCGCCGAAGCTGTGATCGGCATCGATGAAGACGAAATCGAACGTGCCGGCCGCGACCGTGCGGGCGGCTCGCACGGAGTCCATCCGGACGACACGCCGCCGATAGGCATACAGATCGGTCCGGTGATGGGCGTCGAGATACCACTGCGCGATCTCGTCATCGGTCGCGTTGGCGGCGGGGTCGCCGGAGAGAACGTAGTCGTAGCCGTCCGGGCTCTTCTTCCAGTGGTCGACCATCCAGAGCGTGAGGCCGATATCGCGGCTCAGCAATTCGGCGGAGAGCAGGCCCTGCTTGACGCCGATCTCGGCCCCCACGATCCGCCGCTGCGGGAGCTGGCGGCGCGCGAGGCCGAGAAGCCAGCCGGCGATGCGGGCCTTGGCCGCAATCTCTTTAGGCGGGGCTTCGCTGCACGTGCTCATATCGCCACCCCGTTCAGGATGCGTGGCAGTCCCTCGACGGGCGTATGCCCGGAGCCATCCACGCCCCACATGTGAGCTGCGAACGGTATCTGGCCATCCGGTATCGATTCGCCGAGTTGGCCGAGCAACTCGCGGCGGCGCTCCTCGCCGGCGTGCCAGAACTCCATCGCCATTCCCCGGTCAGTCGTGCGAAACGGGTAGAAGTACCAATGGGGCAGGATGGTCATGTCGCCGTCGCCCTGCTCGGTGAAGAGCTCAGTCAGCATCGTCGGGCCGAAGCTGCAACGCGGCAGCTGGCCGTGTTTGTCCCGGGGCCATCCCGTCCGGGCGCGCTGCCCGATGTGCCTGACGCATCGCGCGAACGCCCGGCCCCTGGGGACGGAGCCCATGACGCCGTTGGTCAGACGGTTGCCCCACGCAAGATGACAGGTCGTGAAGGCCGAGTGCCCGCGTCGCAACGGCTCGAAGCTGCGGATCGTGACGGAGTCGGTGTCCATCACGAATCCGCCCTCGTTGTAGAGGAGCCAGAGGTAGAGGAGGTCGGCCTGCTGGCAGAACTGCCAGCATTTATCAACCGCTTCCTTGAACCATGAGCAGGACAGCATGTCTTCCTGGAACTCTGTGTGGATTCGCGTGAACCAGCCGGGGTGGTGGAGCTCGAACAGCGAGACGATATCGCGAACCCACTCCGGGGGTTCGCTTCCGAACCACGCGAAGTTCATCCGCTTGGGGATGACGGGCTCGAGCGATTCGGTGTCGACGTAGACCGTCGGCAGATCGAGCCGCTCGCAGAGCGCGTCTTGATTCTTCCGGATGATGGCGTTGACGCCGAGGTCGGGTGCGCCCGACTTGATCTCGATTCGCGCGTCGTAGCCGTTCGGGATTCCGTCGCAGCCGATAAATGCGATCTCGGACGCGCCGCAGAGCCACGCGAAATGAATCGCCGGGATGATCGTGCCCTTGTGACCGATGAGGAGTTGATCGAACAGGAGCGAGCGTGGGTTGAAGTTGTCGATGTCCGGCGCCCGGCCCCATCTGTAACCGACACAGTCCGGAATCCGGGCGGTCGGAAGATCACAAAGGAAGAGCCGCTCGTGGGCGATGTCACCGTGTTCCGTCATGTATTGCGTGTCCGGTCTGATGCTGAGGACCGGCGTCGACCTCATACCCGGCTCGAGCCAGACGGCCTGCTTTGCATCGAGGGCGAAGAAGAACGTCTCGACGGACCGCTCGGCCATGTGGTCGAACTGCACGGCGTCATTGATGAAGATGACCGGGTCCCCGATCTCGGCGAGGTTCTCGAACTGGAACTTCGTCGGGCCTTTGCCGACGATGACGAATCGGCAGCCCTGATATTTGCCCGCATAGTCCGAGAGCGGCTTCATCAACTTTCCTTTCGATAGATCCCGAGTTGAGTTATGCCATCGGGGTTCGGATTGGGATCCTCGCCCCACAGATCGGCGATGAGTTGTTCACAGTATTCCGGCCGGTAGTGGAGGACGGCGACGCCGCCAGGATTGAGGCATGCGAGCATTTCTTTGAGCGCGGCCGCTTGATCATCGGGCGTGAGGTGAGGGAGCGTGACGGTGCAACAGACGACGTCATACTCGGGAGACAAATCGAGCGAATCGACGAACACCAGCCGGGGGCATCCCATTCGCTCTGGTTGCTTGCCGTGCGCGGGCACATTGCATTTCCGAGTTTCCGAGATGGCGAGCCTGATACATTCGCGGTTGGGATCGTATGCCTTGGTGAATTTGAAAA
>JAUWKK010000383.1 GCA_030614245.1 Planctomycetota bacterium
CATGATTCCATATTGTTGGGTATCTTGTGTGCCGCGAAAGTGAGGATATGTTTAATGCTCGGGCCGGCGAAGAATTGCCGGCGGTCAGGCGCGGACGCGCGCTTCAGATTTCGGTACGCCCGGGAGGGACCTCGTCTCTTCGCTGCGGAGCCGCTGAGAGCCGGGGGGCATATAGGCTTCAGCCCCAGGCTACATTCCTTCTGGATACAGACTCGTTCATTCCAACGCAGTGTGGCGCTGCCGACCTGTTGAGGATATAATGCCGCCGAACCGCAGCCCCGCTGCACTAATAGCACCGCATATATCCCCGTTTTTCCACGGAGGAACTGATGGGCAGGACTCTCGCTGAGAAGATCATTTCCGAACACGCCGGGCAGGACGTCGCCGCCGGGCAGATAGTCGTAGTCCCGGTCGACCTCGCATACGTGCAGGACGGGACCGGGCCGCTGACAGTAAGCGCCTGCGAGAAGATGAAACTCGAGAGGCTGGCGAATCCGTCGCGTTGCTTGCTCTTTCTGGATCATTCGGCCCCGTGCTCGCGCATGGAGCTGGCCACCGATCACGTCCGGCTCCGCAATTTCGCGGCGAAGACCGGTGCGGTGATCTATGAGGTGGGCGACGGCGTGTGCCATCAGATCGTTGCCGAGCAGTACGCCGCTCCGGGGATGATAATCGTCGGCGCCGATTCGCACACCTGCACCGGCGGCGCACTGGGCGCGCTCGCCACCGGCATGGGCTCGACCGATATAGCCGTAGCGATGGGCCTGGGCAAGACGTGGCTGCGAGTGCCCGAAACGTATCGCATCAACGTGGCAGGCAGACTGCCCGCCGGCGTCTTCGCAAAGGACCTCATCCTCTATCTGATCGGCTCGATCGGAGCCGACGGAGCCACGTATAAGGCGATCGAGTTCGCCGGTGAGACCATCGAAAAGATGCCGATGCACGAACGGCTGGTGCTCTCGAACATGGCCGTCGAGGCCGGGGCCAAGTGCGGCATTATCCGGGCCGACGAAATCACCCGCGAGCACCTGAAGCATTACGGCCGCGAGGATGCCTTCCGCGAGATAGCACCCGATCCCGATGCCGCCTACGAGCGCGCGATCGATGTCGATGCCGCCCAGCTTGCGCCGATGGTCGCCAGGCCGCATACCGTTGACAACACCTGCCGCGTGGACGATCCCGACGTCGCCGGCACGGAGATCAACCAGGTATTCCTCGGCTCATGCACGAACGGGCGGCTCGAGGATATCCGCCTGTTCGCGAAGCTGGTCGAGGGCAAGACGCGGCACCCGAGGACGCGCGTGCTGGTGACGGCTGCGTCGCGGGACGTTTATCGCCGGTGCCTGCGCGAGGGCCTGTTCGAACAGTTGAACGACTTCGGAGCGACGATCAACACGCCCGGCTGCGGCCCCTGCTGCGGCGTCCACGCCGGCATCCTCGGCGACGGCGAGGTCTGCCTTGCGACGACGAATCGCAACTTCAAGGCCAGGATGGGCAATCCCAGGAGTTTCGTCTACCTCGCATCGCCGGCCACCTGCGCGGCATCGGCGCTCACTGGCTGCATAAGCGATCCACGGGGTGGATGGAGTGGAACCACAGATTAACCCGCCATAGGCAGGCAGGCAGGCACGGCCAACCGAGGACGGTTGACCGTGGCACCCGGCGGCGGCGGCTTGCAGCCCCGTAAGGGGCGGAGTAGGAAAGCCCACGGCAACGCCGTGGGTAAGGTTGACGAGTGAAATCCCAGCCCCAACGGGGCGGAGGAGCGCGTGGGGCAGGCTTTCCAGCCTGCCAACTTATCAGTCTGCCCCGCAGGCTGATCAAATACAAATAAGAAGGCCGCAGCGCACCGATAAACTTTTATTTCATCCTATCCATACGAAATCCCTTTGAAACCGCCTGGCCCAGCCGATAAAGTTAAGACTTGGGGAAATACTTGCCGGATACTGGATTTGGGGCTTCTATCGGCATGAGTAGACGCGGAGGCAGCGAGCGGAATAAGTCATCGTCGCTGCTGATACCCTACATCGCCACGGTGGTGTTACTGGCGATTGGAGGGTTGGCTCTGGTGACGCAGCGTGCGAAGATAACGCGCCTTGGGTTCGAGACGGCTCGGTTGCGCGCGGAGACGTCGCGCGCAGCCAAGAGCATCAGCCGTCGCCGGCTCCAGGTCGCCAGACTCAAATCCACCGCCAAACTCATTGAGAATGCCAAACGCTTCGGGCTCGACCATATTGTCCCCCCCGAGCAGGCCCTGACCGACGAGAACTCCGAGGGGACGGCTGGACAGTGAAGACGATTCTTACCATCATCGTGGTGCTGACGGCCTGGCTCCTTATAGCGGGCCTTGCCTGGAACTATGCCGACAATGCCTACATCATCGAGCGGCTCACCGCCCTCCGCGACCAGGAGCACCAACGTATCGACGCCGTACTCGCCCTGCGCGACGCACTCGAGCAGGAAGCCGTCGCCCTCAAGTCGGATCCCTTTTACACCGAAATGCTGCTGCGCAACCGTCTGAGCTGGGTCTGCAAGGACGAGACACCGCAGTCAACGCTCACACTGGCGCCTGAGCCGAAGCTCCGGGATGACAGCGTTCCCCGGCCGCATGCAGGCGAATCACGTCCGACAATTTTCATCTCGCCGCGCTCGCCCGGCATCGACTCCGCCAGGCTGCTGGCTGTGAATCCCGATTCCGCGCTGCCCTTCTGAATGCGCTGAAAGGCGAGGCCGCCCCATGACATGGAGCGCCGGCGCGCTACGACGGGGCCGAGGGTTCCGAGCCCCCGGTTAGATGCTCGAAGCCGCCTGTCGGCGGTCTATGCAGCCAGTGCGGTCTGGCAACAGACCGTATCGAAGAGGCCAGGCAGCGATACCCCGGGAGGGGTCGCGTTTCGGCCGGCACGGGGC
>JAUWKK010000316.1 GCA_030614245.1 Planctomycetota bacterium
AGCAGCGCCTGCTGGACGCCTTCCCCTGAGACGTCGCGCGTGATCGAGACGTTAATCCACGTCTTGCCTATCTTGGCGATTTCGTCTATGAAGATTATCCCCTGCTGCGCGCGATTGCGGTCGAAGTCGCATTCCTGGAGCAGCCTGAGGAGGAGGTTCTCGACGTCTTCTCCCACGTAGCCGGCCTCGGTGAGCGTTGTAGCGTCGCCGATTGCGAAGGTTACATAGAGTATCTTTGCGAGCGTGCGTGCGAGGAGCGTCTTGCCCGAGCCGGTTGGGCCCACGAGGAGGATGTTGCTCTTTTCGAGTTCGACGTCGCCGGTGTCGCCGGCAGTGAGGCGCTTGTAGTGATTGTGGACGGCGACGCAAATAACCTTTTTCGCGCGCTCCTGGCCTATGACGTATTCATCGAGCCTGCGTTTGCTTTCGAAGGGTGTGGGGAGCTTGCGCTTAGCGAGTGAGCGCTCGGTCGCGCGTTCTTTCTCGACGTCGAGGATGGCGTTGCACAGTTCGACGCATTCGTTGCAGATGCAGATGCCGTGCGGCGCCGGTATCATGCGCTCGACCATCTTGGACGTCTTGCCGCAGAAGGCGCAAATTTCATCGGTTTTGCCGCGACGCGATTTCACGGGTATGCCCTTCAGTTTTTGGGTGTGTGGGGTCCCAGCACATGGTCGACGAGGCCGTATTCTTTGGCCTCGGCGGCGGTCATGTAGAAATCCCGGTCGGTATCGTTTTCGATGCGCTTGAGCGACTGGCCGGTGTGCTGTGCGAGGATACTGTTGAGTTGCTGCTTGGTCTTGATGAGTTCCTCGGCCTGTATGCTGACATCGCTTGCGGTGCCCTGCATCCCTCCCCAGGGCTGGTGCATCATTGCCTTGGCGTGGGGCAGCATGACTCGTGTTCCCGCTGTTCCGGCGGTGAGCAGGACGGCTCCCATCGAGGCTGCCATTCCGATGCAATATGTCGCAACGTCGCATTCGATGAACTGCATCGTGTCGTAGATGGCCATTCCGGCCGTTACGGAGCCGCCCGGACAGTGGACGTAGATGTTGATATCATCGTTCTTCTTATCGCTGCGCAGGAAGAGCATCTGTGCTATGACCAAGTCGGCATCATAGTCGTCAATAGCGCCGTGAATGAAGATGATGCGGTCTTTGAGAAGTCTCGAGAAGATGTCGTAAGCACGTTCGCTTCGGCCATCGTGTTCGATGACCATCGGAACGAGGCTATTCAGAATCGGCTGTTTCGTCATTGGCGCGGTCCCTGGTTGTTTCTTCTGGTGTATCTTTCGCGTCGGCATCGGTGATCTTGACCCTGCCGAGCACGTATTGCAAGGTTTTCTCACGGCGCATTATGATGCGCAGGTCTTCGATAGAGCCGTCGCGGTCCATTTCGGCGCGCATGGCTTCAAAGCTGCGACCGTAGTTTACGGCAATCTGTGCGACGCGCTGCCGGATTTCGTCTTCTGTCGCATAGAGATGCCGAGCATTGGCAATCGCCTCGATAAGGAAGAACAACCGACATTCACGCTCGGCTTCGGCTTCCGCTCTCTTGCGTCCTTCAGCGAGGCGTTCTTCGATTTCGGCCTCATCCACGTTTTGCATCTGCAGTTGCAGCCTCGCGCGGCGCAGTTGGTTCTGGGTAAGCTTCTCTATGGGCCCCTCGGGCGGATCGAAGGCAGCCGCCTCGATCAGCCGGTCTTCGAGCTGCTTTTCGATTTCGCGCTCTACCTGGACCGCTTTCTCGCGCTGGAACGTGAGGCGTACGGTCTCGCGGAGGTTGTCGAGCGACTCGAACCGCATCTTGGCCGCCCATTCCTCGGTTACCTCGGGCAGTTCGAGCCGCTTGATGTCTTTCACCTCGATGGCGACCACCGCCTCCTTTCCCGCATATTCTTCGTTGCGATGGTTCTCTGGAAGCGTTACCGTCACGGTGCGGGTCTCGCCGGTCCTGGCGCCCCGGAGGACGTCGGGCAGTTGTTCGCACGGGATGCCGACGACCGATCTCAGCGGCGGCCGCACCGGGACATCCTCGACGTGATCGATCCCGTTACCGCCCACCGAGACGGTAACATCCGAGACAATCATGTCGTCATCCGCGGCCTCAGCATCCTCGACGGGCACGAAGGTGGCATCGCGCCTGCGGAGGCGCTGGATGCCTGCCTCGACGTCATCGTCGGTCACCTCGGCGGACCGGCGGGTCAGCTCGAATGAGGCGTAGTCGGGGATTTCGATCTCCGGCCGGACTTCGAGCGTGACATCGAAACAGAATGGTTCATCGAGATCGATATCACCTTCGGCCTCGGGCAGCTCGGGCATGCCGATCATCTCGAGTTCGTTTTCCTTGAGGGCATCTTCTACAGAATCGCTGACGATGGTGCCCTGGACGTCCTTGTTGACGGTGTCACCGAAGCGTTTCTCCATCAGCTTGCGCGGCACGTGGCCCTTTCGGAAACCGGGGACTTCGACCTTCTGGCCGAGCTCGAGATAGCTCTTATCGAGTTTCTCGCGGACTTTTTCGGGTGGTATCTCAAAATGGAGCAGTTTCTTGCAGGGTCCGACGTCTTCAATATGCACTTGCATGCGATATGGGCTCCAGGAAGAGCGAGGATATGGTAAAAACGAAGGCGGACTAGCCGCCCGTTGCCGTCTGTAGGGGCGGTTAGCGAACCGCCCCTACCTTATATGGAGCGGGCGATGGGAATTGAACCCACGACATTCACGTTGGGAACGTGAAGCTCTACCGCTGAGCTACGCCCGCGTTTCATCCTCCCGAGAGTGCGAGAGGGGGGATTCGAACCCCCACACCTTGTCGGTACAAGATCCTAAATCTTGCGCGTATGCCAGTTCCGCCACTCTCGCTCTGCTGAGCTCTTTCGGCCTCCGGCCCTCCACAGGCGGGCAGGGGCGGGTTTCACTGGCTCTGCCGGCCGTCCAAAGAGGACTCTCAACCGTCTCGGCGCCTGGTACGCCCTGAAGGAATCGAACCTTCGACCCACTGATTAAGAGTCAGTTGCTCTACCTAGCTGAGCTAAGGGCGCCTTCTCCTGTCTTTGCTGGAACATCCCAGCCTCAATAATTATACATGCCAAACATTACAGTTCAAGCGCAAAAGCCAAAACCTTTCCACCCTTCCCCCACCCGATTCCAACTGCAATATACCATCCGCCCACTGTGATGTCAAGGTGTTTTGCCGGCTGTCTCGCCGCCGAACGGGGGCATTCAGTGCATAAACCCCCGCATGACGACGCCATCCGCGCATGCCTGCCTGCCTGCCTACGGCATGGTCAGTCTCAGCATCGGCACGTCACAAATCACACGTCGTTGCAGCAGCCTCTCCCATTCATTCGAGGCGGCAATTCAGTCCGGGTATCATCCCAGATCGCGAGGCATGCTGAACACCCGCGATCCAGAGGCGATGGATGTTTTCAACAGGAATCGCATGCAAGCTGATTCCTGGCCGCGTAGCGGCCAAGGGATAAAGCCTGGGGCTTCAGCCCCAGGAATCAGACAGTATAACAGCCGTGCCCTGGAGGGGCACAGCAGATGTTCCTTTCCTTCGCCCCTTCAGGGCGGTTCGTTTTGCTTCGCTGCTCAACTGGGGCTGAAGCCCCAGCCTGTATGCCCCCCGGCTCTCAGCGGCTCCGCAGCGAAGAGACGA
>JAUWKK010000298.1 GCA_030614245.1 Planctomycetota bacterium
AAGCGAGTCGAAAGCCGGGAGATGCATGCACAATGGCCGGGAAAACGGTCAAGAAACTCAATAATAGCCCGCGCATCCGCAACAAGAGAGCGCGGTTCCAGTATAGCCTGCTGGAGAGATTCGAGGCCGGGATAGAACTCCAGGGCAGCGAGGTAAAGTCGCTGCGCCAGGGCCAGGCCAGCCTGGCCGAGGCATACGCCACCATTCACGATGGCGAGATGTTCCTCAACCAGGCCAACATCCCGGTATACGAATGCAGCGGAGTTTTGAACCACGAACCGACCCGACCGCGGAAACTGCTGATGCACCGCCGCGAGATCACAAAGCTGGGCAGCAGGATCGAGCAGAAGGGCTGCACCATCGTGCCGCTGGCCATATACTTCAAGCGCGGCTGGGCGAAAGTCGAACTGGCACTGGCCACGGGCAAACGCCAATTCGACAAGCGCGATACAATAAGGAAACGCGAGACCCAGCGCGAGATCGACCGAGCAATGAGATCGCGCAGGTAGAATACAGACCAACACGAGCCGATAATCAAGAAAGGGGGCGAATGGTATCGACCGGATGATGGAAGTGGTGATTGCGTGCCGAGGTTGTCAGGAGGCCTCGTAAAACACCTGGCGCATAAACACAACTGCCGATACTCAGTATCGCATGGCTGCGTAACACCAGCCCGCCTGCCCCTTCCAGCCTGCGGGTAGGGAACAGGCGTCACACAGCAGGCTGGCTGCCGACCACCGCCCTGGGGGCCGACAGCGAGAAAACACCGGGGCTAGCGGCCGGATGATCCCGTCCTTGGGAGCTCCCCGGCGGCGAATCTTAAAACGAGGACTACGCACGTAGACAACACCTCGGAAGCATCACGGGACGCGGGTTCGATTCCCGCCGCCTCCACCACTTTTATGAAAACCGGCATGGGACAGAATGTGTCGCATGCCGGTCTCTCCATGTCACAAACCCGACACCTGCAAGGACTTACGGAAAGCCTCCCTGTCGATGACCGGACAGAAGCGGTCACACGCCATACACATCCCAGTCGATCAAGAAGCAGTACCAGAGCAGTACAGAAACACAACGAGAGCAGTACAGGAAAGTCGCTGCCGGCGGACCTTGCAGTCGTTGTCGAAGCGTGGGACGACCTGCCTGACGCGATCAGGCGCGGGGTGTTGGCGATGGTCGAGGCTGCTCGTGATGGCAGGCGGTGAAGCATGCTTTCCGGGTTGGCTCTGAAGAGGCGCGGCTGGCTCGTGCAGCGTGAGGAATGCAGTTGTGGCAGGAAGTGATCTCAGCCTGATTCTCTCCGAGCAGGATGAGGCCGTGTACGCCGACATGTTCGTTGCGCCCGGTACGCGGTGGGCACGCGAACGGCCCAGCGGTCAGTGGAGCCAGCTCAGGGGGTGAACGCCGCTCGGCATGTCGGCCGTCCGCGCCGCAGTAGCCGGCGTGGATACACTGGCCTTTGCTCCCGTGGGGAGGGACGGATGCCGCAGGCAGGCGGGTGCGGAGGGAACGATCAGTCCTTGCCGATCTTCTTCTTCAGCAGGCGAATGGCGGAACTCTCTGAAGCTCCTTTGGGTCGGGGAGGGCGTTTGGCCTCGGGGATGGGCACCTCAACCGAAGGCAGCTCGATCTGGTCGGAGCCTTTGACCTCGATTCCGGGGGCTTTAGTGAAAACCGAATGCGAGAGTCGTTTTGGCTGGGATGTGCCGTAGCTCCTGGCGGCCAATGCGGCGATGAGCACGAAAATGCACAGGAGCAGTAATTCGCGGAGGCGGCGCTCCAGCTTCTCGTTCTCCTCGGTGATGACTTCCTTCCGCACGGCAGATCGAACTTCATGCAGCTCGTGACTCAGCTCGTGGCCGCACTTCATGCAGAATAGCATCTGGACGGGATTATCGTTGCCGCATTTGGGGCACTGCATTGATGTGTTTCCTCGCTGCTACTTGACCCTGTACTGCCATTTCGCCTGCATTGCGTGTTCGACCATGTCCTTGCATTCGATGGTGAACTCGACGACTCCGGGCTTGAGGGAACTCTGAAGCATGAACTTGAACGTCGGGCCATCGATGCGGGCGCCACGCTTTATCTTAAGCTTCGACATGTTGTATTGATATTCGCCGCCGGTGATGATTCCGATTCTGTTGATTCCTCCAGCGCCGGTAGAGCGAGCCAAAGCCGTGAGCGAGATGCTCTCGAGATTGACACCCGATACGGTGTCGTGCAGTTCGACTGTGTAGATGGTGCCTCTCTTCGGTATGACGCGGTCCTTTGGTGGCGTGACGTCGCGTACTTCAGGCGGCTGACCGTCGACATTGCAGTCGAAGCTGCGCGAGGACGTGTTACCGAGCGAGTCGGTGATAGTCACCTTGCAGGTGACTTTGCCGTCCAGGAGCGACTTTGATGGGGCGGCCAGGATATTGTCGCGGCCGGAGAACTGCCATTCGCCGGGCTCGCCGTTGAACGTGACGGATACATTCGCCCTGGAGAGCATCTTGGCGCAGGAGCGTATCTCGACGCCGGCGATGCGGAGAATCGGCTGCATGTCGGAGGGATCGGCGTCGCCGACGAAACCGATCTTGCCGATGGCAGGGGGAGCCGACAGGCGCTGCGTGAGCCTCTGCAGGCCTGCGTTGTCGGGGAAGGTCTTGCTCGCCTGTTTTAAGTGCTCGATCGCTGCCTTATTCTCGCCCTTTTCGAGTAAGAGCGCCCCGGAGATGATGTCGAGCATTGCGCTCTCCCGTCCTGAGGGCTTTTGATCCCCAAGCCCGGGGAGAGCGTCCTTTGCTTCTTTCAATGCTGCCGCGGCTGCCAGCTTGTTCTTCTTTTGCATCAGTATGGCCGCGATACGGAGCGACGCTTCGAACCTTTGCCGTGCCGTGAGGCCTTTCTTCTTGAGAGCTGTCTCGAGATCTTTCCGAGCGCTCCTGTAGCTGGTGGAGCTTCTCGATTTCGGTGCTGCAGCCTTGAGCAGGTGGCATGCGGCGCGGTTGATGAGGTGTACGGGGTCGTCCGGCTCGAGCCTGATGGCTTTGCTGAACTCGGCAAGGGCCTCATCGATCTCGCCGGCCCGGCACTGCCGGCTGCCGAGTATGCCGTGCAATGCCGCACGATTCTCCTTGGGCAGGGTCTGGATTACCTTGCGAACCGATTGAGCGACGGCCGCGTATGCTTTTGCATCGAATTGCTCGGGGGCGGCCTGCATCTGCATCAGCGTGCAGAGCGACCTGTTGAGCAGCGGGTCGGGCCAGTTGGGTGCGAGCTTCTGGGCGAGGTCGAAGTCGCTGCGGGCCTGTTGGGTGACGGCGGCGGGGGTGATCTTGAGCTTCAGATGCAGCGCGGAGATCACCTTGGCGATCATCTCGTTGCCGGCAGGAGTAGCCTGTGCGAGAAGGACGCCACGGCAGTAATAGAAGTGAGGGAGCGCAGCGTGCGAGAAGTTGCGCGTTTCAAATGCCATGCCGATGGCTTCGGCGGCGTGAACCAGCTCTTTGCGCCAGAGGTATGCCGTGGCCTTGCCGAGGTATGCGTCGCCGGAATTCGGATCGAGCTTGACGGCTTCGTCGAAATCGACAAGGGCCTTCCTGGCGGCGTCGGGGATGTTATCCGGGCCCTTCTTTGCGGCCCGCTCTATCTTGATCATCCCCAGGCCGAGGTGGCCCGCGGCGGCGGCCTGCTCCTGCGAAGCCGATGTCAGGTGCGTGTAATCGGCCTCGGCCGCGTCGAACTTGTGGGCCTCGAGCAGCAGGGCCGCCCGGGCTTCATAGGCTGACGTGAAACCCGGATCGGCGGCGATCGCCGCATCCAGATGCGCTATCGTCTCCTTGCCTTCTCCGGCGCTCAGGCTGCTCCACGCCTTGCTCGCCTGCCACTTGGAGCGAAGCGTCTGCACCGCCCAGATGCATACTATCACTGCCAGAAGTGCGGCGACGATCGTCGCAGCAAGCTCTCCCTTCGCCAGAGACGACCATTGCTTGAACTTGATCTTCATAGTGCTAATGTTCCAGACTTGTTACCGCT
>JAUWKK010000070.1 GCA_030614245.1 Planctomycetota bacterium
ATACTTACAGATAGCGGTAGGGGGTTCTGCTCACAGTCAGACACAGCACAAGGGGAAAATCCAATGAAGCTCGGAAAACATCTCTTCGTGGCGATAGCAGTGGTTCTTCTCGTCGGCGGCATTGCCCTTGCCGGCAAGACGATCTACGTCGATGATGTGACCGATCCGCAGGAGGACGGCACTGAGGCCCACCCCTTCGATGCGATCCAAGAAGGCATTGACGCTGCCTCCAACGGCGATATCGTTGTCGTGAAGGACGGCATATACACAGGCGATGGGAATCGGGACATTGATTTCAGGGGCAAGGCAATCATCCTAATGTCGGAGAACGGCCCGGAGAATTGTGTTATCGACTGCGAGGGGACGGAGGAAGAGCCGCATCGCGGGCTCTATTTCCACAGCGGAGAAGATGACACCTCAATTCTCGATGGCTTCACAATCACGAATGGCCTAGCAGAGCATGGCGGCGGCATCTACTGCTATGAATCCTCGCCGATGATTGCGAATAACACGATCATTGCCAACACGGGGTTCTGCGGCGGAGGCATCAACTGCTATGGGGCTTCGCCAGTGATCACCGGAAACACAATAGTCGGTAACACCGCGTCACTTGGCGGTGCCATTTCCTTGGACTACGGCTTTTCACCAACGATAACAAATTCCACTGTCGCCGAGAACTCGGCACTATTAGGTGGCGGCGTGTTCAGTGAAGGCCGCCCTGACCATGCTTCCAGGTTCCTAATCACGAATTGCATCATATGGGGTAACACGGCGCCTGTCGGCCCTCAGTTCCGCCTCCTAAACAACAGCACAATGGCCATCAGCTTCAGCGACATAGCCGGCGGTCAGGGCGGCTGGGACTCTGTTCTCACCTGGGGCGACGGCAACATCGATGCCGATCCGCTCTTCGCCGACCCCGACAACGGCGACTACCACTTGAAGTCCGCCGGAGGGCGCTGGGACCCCGCGGTCGAGGAATGGGTTGCCGACGGCACACACAGCCCCTGCATAGACGCTGGCGACACGGCAGGTGACTACTCGAATGAGCCTGAGCCGAACGGTGGGCGGATCAACATGGGCGCATACGGCGGAACGGCGACGGCGTCTAAGTCTCCACCGGAATACCTCCCGGTCGACCTGCTCATCAAGGCGGACAGCGAGAACAACGCTGCATACGCTCAGAACGACGTATACTACCCCGCGCCGGCGGGCGAGCAGATTGAGACGCAGACAGTGAGAGACGGCGGCGCTGCCGTGTATCAGATCAAGGTCGAGAATGACAGTCCCGTTGACTGGTCATTCTTCGTGCGGGGCGGCAAGGGCAGCGACGCCGGATGGTCTGTGGGCTACCTGGTCGGCCCGAAGAGCATAACGTCGGCGATCACCGGGCCGGATGGCTACGTGACCGGCCTTCTTGCTCCAGGAGAAAGCCAAGTCATCACTCTGGTAATGACACCAACGAACTACGCGGCTGTCGGCACGAGCGAGAGCGTGACAGTCGAGGTCTTCCAGGACAGCACAGACCCCACCGTCCGCGATTCCGTGGAAGCCGTCGCTGAGAAGCTGATGCCGCTCTATGGCGACGTGAACGGCGACAACTGCGTGAACGTCATGGACCTGCTCGGCGTCCGCGCCCACTTGGGTCAAGGGAGCGGCTGCCCGTAGAGCCACTCCTTCCGCCGCCGCTCTCGTCATGCTATGATTCTTTCGCCGGGAGCCAGCAACGGAACCGTGCACCTCCTTCCCGCGCGGTCCCGTGCCACAGCCGGCTCCCGGCTCTTATTACTGGCCCTAAGCACACGATACGTTGGAGATCATTCCGGTTCCGCTGCAAACGTTGACACAACCGCCCCCATCCCCCCCAGGCCGAATCCGTCTCTTTGCACCCTCGAATCCGCCGAATCCCGCCGTTTTCACGATCCTGGAGCCGTACTCAGTACGCTATCCGGCATGTCTGGGCGACGTGTTTAAGACAGTGTTTGTCTTCGCGAGCATGCCAACAGCAGCATCACGGCCCCCGCGCGCCCCGAATCGACCACGTACCCCGATGTTAACCACCCTTCCCTCCAGCACGTAACTCTCTGTATAGCAAGCGCTTATGCCGTCCCTCACAGCCGCACCTCCGGCAGGAAATCGGCAAGGAATCGTCTGAAAACCCATTGTGAATCTGGGGAGCGCCGTCCCGTTGGTGTTTTTGTCAGGCAGAAAGATATTTTCGCCGCGAACGCGCTCCATCACCACGCAGCCAGCGGCTGGATTCGCTGCTATGTTGCCATAATAAGCAACTCCTTTCATGCGGCGAAGGGGACTCAGCCATGAAAGGCCCTAACTCCCCTGCCTTTCCACCGCATAATCCGGCCCCCGCAGCTCTTCCAGCGTGTGCAATCGCCCCCAGTGAGGAGCCTTTTCGGTCTCCGGGCGTCTCTTCATTCTCTCGGCATCACTTGCCATTAAATCCGTTGACTTGTGAGGCAATTCAGGGGCGCGCGAGCTGGCTAATCACCGCCGTTCAGGCTATTCTTGCGCGTCTGTCTCTCGGCAATGAGTCGAGCCTGTCGTCGCTGTAAGCTCGTTGTTGACATGCAAGTCAATTCTTGCGGAAAGGAACTTCGCGCAGCCCCGCATAACAGATACTCCTGATATTCCGCGCGCAAGATAATAGTACCCAGAGACACATAAAGTGTCAAGTTCACGCGAAGGGAGCCCGAAAAGTGCCAATCAGGCCATTGACAAAGCGCTCATGATGGTGTAGACTTAGCGTGAAACCTAATGCAGGTGAGAAGATGCTTTTATATGGCTATACCCTAACTTAACACCACAGCAAGGGTGTCCCGGATGGACTCGATCATCAACAACTTCCGTGAACTGATCGATCGCGACGACGTGACCGAACCCGAAATCCAAACGTTCATGGAGAAACACTCTGAAATCATCCCTGTACCCTACTTGCTTGGCCATGATCTACTTTGGAACGCCGTCATATCGAAATTCGTGCTCGATCGAGACAAAATTCCGGATTTCGCCTTCTTGACAAAGAACTCTGCGCATTGGCGACTTGTTCTCATCGAATTGGAACGCCCGCAAAAGCGGCTCTTCGTTGAAAACCCGTATGTGGACTTTCACAGCAACACACGTTCCGCAATTGCCAAATCGAGGACTGGAAATCGTTCCTTGAACACGGGATAGAAGACGTCCGCAAGAGATTACTTCCGCTGATGCGGCCTTTCAATTTCTGCCAGCGCCCCATTGAGGTGAAACATCTCTTGATTATTGGTCGAAACCCACAAGGCAAGTACGCTGCCGGCGAGTCTGGTCGCATCAAACGTCTGGCCGAAGAGACGAACATCCAGCTTTGTACGTACGATTCACTCCTCAGAATGGGGCTACACTATCGCGTCGGCCACAGAAAGAACGTTTTGGCTCATCACCGAGAAAGGTATCGCTTCAAGTACGTGCACACACCTGATACGAACATCTTCGCATGGTGCGGTCCGGGCGAAATCAGTGTCACAGAAGATCAACTTCGATGGTTTGAAAGTCAAGGATTCGATATGAAGTCTTGGTCCAAAGGCGAACACCTGGTGACCAATGGAAAACTCCCTGATAGTCGGTTCGATGAAACGCTACGAGATGCGTTTACGTCGTGAGATTCAAGCATGCCAGATAGCAGAACGGTCAGCCGTGCAATCATCAGCCCCATCCACCCTCACAGCAGCTCGAGACGCAGGGAGACGCTCGTGCTGGGTAGTTCGCGGATTCTGAGGGGCAGAGCACCTACAGCTACGACGACGCTATTATCATGTCGGACTGCCAGTCGCAGACATCAACGAGCCGTTTGGTATTGGGTACACAACATCCTCAGGCATGGCCCGCCTGCCTCAGGCAGGGGCGGGCGGGTATGGAGGGCCTTCCCCATTCTTTCCCCTTGATTACGTTGTGCGCCCGGTGTAGACTCTTCGGTGGACACTGAGGGGCAACTGCCGCGATTGCGGTCACCATTTCGTTTTCTTCATAAAGGAGTACGGCGATGCGATTGTTTCAGATGAACCTGGACCACGACGTCCTGAAGCAGGTTGCGATGGGCCTGATCTTGCTTGTAGTGATCGTGCCGATCCTGTTTGTGTGGTATGGGTGCAGAATCGAAGTGCCCGAAGGCCACTTCGTACCGCTGATGCGAAAGACCGGCGAGGACATCACAAACCAGATGATCGTTGCCGATACACCCGATTTCAAGGGCCCTCAGTCGGAGCCTCTGAAAGAGGGGCGGCACTTCAAGAACCCATACTCATGGTGGTGGCCCAAGCCGCTCCAGGCGACCATCATCCCCAATGGCATGGTCGGCGTGAAGGTGCGCAAATACGGCAATCCGCTGCCGACGGGCCAGGTCGTCGCAAGGAAAGACGACGAGAAAGGCATCCTCAAAGACCCCATCATGCCTGGCCGCTACTACATCAACACGTGGGCCTACGCCGTCGAAGAGCACCCGATGGTCAAGATCGAGCCGGGCTTCATGGGTATCGTCACGCTAATGGTCGGCAAAACGCCCGCCAACCCGAACGTGTTCGTTGTGCAGGAAGGCGAACGAGGCACACAGTCGTCTCTGCTGCCTCCCGGCACTCATCCGAGTTACTCGAACCCCCACGTTCACATGGTAACACCCATCGACGTTCGCTCGCAGAAGTTCGAGATGGCCGGCCAGAACGGCGTCACGTTCCCCTCCGAGGACGGCTTCGATATCGAGGTAGAAGGCATCATCGAATGGGCGCCCGACATCAAGAAATTGCCCCAGCTGTTCGTCAAATACGTCGACGAAAAAGACCTGAAAGTCTCCGGCGGCATCGACAACATTCAGCGCAAGCTCATCCTCACACACGCGCGCTCCTTCACCCGCACGATAGGCGGCCAGCACAAGGCCGTCGATTACATCCCCGGCAGCACGAGGATAAGGGTCCAGACCGAGGTCGAGCGGCGCCTGCGCGAGGCCTGCGCGGACGAAGGTCTCCTCGTGAAGTCGTTCGTCATCCGCTCGGCGAAGCCGCCTGCACAGATCAAACAGCAGTATGAGCGCCGCGAGATGGCCCACCGCCAGACGGATCGCTTCGATAAGGAGATCGAGAGGGAGATCGGTTCAGTCGTCCTCGAAGACGCCAAGCCGAAACTCGACGCAGAAGGCAAGCCGATCCGCGAGGGTGGCCGCATAGCGCAGACCATCCAGGAGCGCATGAAGGACAGAGAAAAGAAGCTCGGAAGATCCGCGAGGATATCGCCGTCCATATCCGCGCCGCCGAGCAGTACAGCAAAGTAATGGTCACACAGGCCGAGCGCGAGCACGAGGTGGCGAAGATATCCCTCGATGCCGCCAAGGACAAAGCGGCCAAGATACTCGCCGAGGGCAAGGCCGAGGCCGCCGTCACCGTGATGAAACACACCGCCGAGGCACAGGCAGTGAAGGCGAAGATCGCCGCTTTCGGCACCGGCGAGCTATACGCCGAATACAAACTCATCCAGAAGCTCGCACCAAGCGTCCAGCGAATCCTGGCCAACACCGACGGCCCGTTCGCCGATCTCTTCCGCCGCTTCGTAGGAACTCCGAAGGCCAAACCCAAAGCAACAAAGTGACCCAACACCCCCCAAACCAGACGTAAGACGGAGGACCCGACAGATGAACATGAAGAAAATTATTCTTGCCGCACTGCTGCTCGCCGCCGTGATCTTTGGCCTGTACCAGTTTGTCAGGTGGACAGTGTTCCATCAATGGTGCAGCCACGGCGAGTCGCTGCAGGTATACCGGAAGACCGGCGCCGCCGCCGGAAAAGACTCCTATGCGGGAGAGGGCGAACAAGGCGTGCAGGAGCAGATGGGCGGACCCGGACGCCATTTCTACAATCCCTATATCTACAATGTGACCCGCGTGAAGAACATCTATGTTCAGCCCGGCCAGATATGTTTGGTGAGGAACAACATAGGCACAGACCTGACCTCGGGCCTCTTCCTGGCGGGCCCCGGCCAGAAGGGTACGCAGAAGAAGGTCCTCACGCCCGGCGTCTGGCGCATCAACACCTTCGGCCAAGAGGTGCAGAGGGCCATGGCTGCCAAGATCATCAAGCCCGGCTACGTCGGCGTGCAGACCCTGCGCGCCAAGAGCGAGGGCAAGGAGAAGGGGGTCCAGGAAGCCGTCCTGCAGTCCGGATACTACAACAACAATCCCGTCGAGATACGTATCGACGACGTGGAGATCGGCTACAAGGTGCTTGATATAGCCGTCAAATATGTGGCCGGCAAGGCCGGGGAGCAGATCGTCATGAAAGGCAGCGGCGTATCCTTCCCACTCGCAGACGGCACACAGATGCCCCTCGACTTCACTGTCGTGTGGGGCATCTTCCCGGAAGACGCTCCCCGCATAATTCGAGAATACGGAACCGTCGACATGGTCGAGGCGAAGATCATCGAGCCGCAGGTGCTCAGCATCTGCAAGAATGCCGGTTCGAACCTCACCACCCAGGAGTTCATCGCGGGAGCGACCCGCGAGCGCTTCCAGGAGGACGTCACCGACGCTCTCAAGGCGATGGGCAAGCAGAAGGGCATCCACTTCCTAATCGCGCTCGTCCGCGGCTTCCACCCCGACCAGAACATCAAGGAGGCGATCCAGGCACGAATGCTCGCCGAGGAGGAGAAACTCACGCTCAAGTTCGAGCAGGAACGTGACACAGTGGCCGCCCGCCTGGAAATGGCCGAGCGCATGGTGGACATCGCGATCAAGGACTTCGACGCCGAAACCGAATCCATCGTGCAGGAAGAGATGGAGAGAGGCAAGAAGAAGGCGGCCGAAACCAAGGCGCAGGCCGACCGCAAGGTCGCTCAGATCGAGAGGCAGGTGGCCGAGATCGACGCTGAGATCCTGCAGATCATCGGCCGCGCCGAGGCCGACGCCATCGAGCTGCGCCAGAAGGCCGAAGCCACGCGCTTCCAACTGCTCGTAAAAGCCTTCGGCAGCCCCGAGGCGTTCAACCTGGCAAAGTTCGCCGAGAGCCTGCCCGACGACATGCACCTCGAATACCGATACGCCGGCCCCGGCACCCTCTGGACCGACCCGCGGCCCGCAGCCCAGAAGAACACGCCCGACATGCAAGACCTCGCGGCCAAGCAGATACTACAGGGCAGCACCGAAGAGAAGAAGGAGTAGACGCGCACGTGCGCGCCGGCGCACAGATCGATGGTCAGCCCCCCGGCCATCTGCTCCCACCCACCCAATTGCTCCTCGGCTACGTGCTCCCGGGCGCATTCATGACGAGGCTCGGGATTCTCTTCAACGCCGCCGGCCCTGCCGGCAATTTCGCCTGGCTCCTACCACAGCCGCGATTCCGTTGCCCTGACTGTGCCCAAACGGTGCCCAAAACCTGGCACAAGTGCCCAAACGGTGCCCAGGTATTCTCCGCAAGTGTCCGCTTATGTCCGCGCATGACCAAGCCCCTAAGTCGCGGAGACTCAGGGGCTTGTGTCGTAAGTCGCTGGCTGCCCGGATGATGGGACGCTATTGCTCATGCAACCTTCTGTAGGATCCCGGCCTCATACACATAGCGTTCAATCACCATTCCGCCCCAGTTACAGAGTGTACCAAAACGCCCTCGCTACCATGCCTCATCGTCTCCCATCGTGGGCAGCCTCGACCATCGCCAAGACCCCCGCCTGATGGCGTCGGGCAGGCCGTTCCACGCTTCGATAACGGCCACAAGGTCCGCTGGCAGCGGCCCTCCTTTACTGCTCTCGCTGTGTTTCTGTACTGCTCTGGTACTGCTTCTTGACCGTCCGGCATGTGTATGGCGTGCGCCCGCTTCTGTCCGGTCATCGGCATGCCGCGCGCTTGTATCATCTTGCTGTTGTCCGACATGCGACACGTTCTGACCGCCGGAGTGCTGTTGCCGTCCTTTTCGCGACACGCCGCCATTAGCACTGTCGCCGGGTTCGAATCCCGCCCTCTCCGCCATGTAAGTCGTTGCGCAGCAGGAGTTTTCCGCTCCTGCTGCTTTCATTATTGCGATATCCTGGATAAATGTGCGGCAGGCCATGCCATAGGCAGGCAGGCTTTCAGCCCTCCGTAGGCGGGCAGGCCTCCAATGCAATTAATGAGCCGCCTGGCAAGGCTGCTCGACATGCACCTTGCGCGTGGGCTGTCGCTTTCTTCCGACATCCGGCTGGTGAGGTGGTGAAGGACTCCGCCAACTCGTCCACACGCCGGCTGCCGTCTCCATCACGGGCACCCGCCGCCACGGCCGAGGTTGGCGCGGACGCCGAGCAAGTCCATGACATTCACGCAGTTATCGCCATTGACGTCGCCATAGAGCGGCATCATCTTCTCAGCGACGGCCTCCACGGAATCGCGGACTGTTGGGTCTGTGCCATCCTGGAAGCCCTCGACTGTCACGCTCTCGCTCTCGCCGACAATGGCATGCCGCGTCGGCGTCATTACCAGCGTAATGACCTTGCTCTCTCCGGGAGCGAGCAGGCCGGGCTCGTACCCGTCCGGGCCGGTGATCTGCGACGTTATGCTCGTTGTGCCGACCCAGTAGCCCACACACCATCCGGCCTCGCTTCCTGTGCTGCCCCGGAGGATGAACGACCCGTCAACTAGACTATCGTTCTCGACTTTGATCTGATACACGGCTGCGCCGCCATGCCTCACCGTCTGTGTCTCGATCTGATCGCCCGCTGGTTCGGCATAGTAGACGTTGTTCTCGGCATACGCCGCCCGGTTCTCGCTGTCCTTCTTGATGAGCAGGTCGGCAGGCAGATCGGCCCTCGGTATCTGCGCCGTGTAATTCGCCGGGCCGCTCATGATGATGTCCCTGACCGGGTTCGTCTCGCCATCGTCCCACTGAACGAAGACCCAGCCCAGTCCCGGATTTGCCGTGAGTTGGACGGGCGTGCCTTCCTGATACCACGGATCGCCTTCGCCTTCGGGATCAACGTCAACCGAGCAGCCAGCGGCTTCAGCTTCCGCTGGAACTACGGACACCGTCAGTTCATGCCAGGTGTCGAAGCTGGCCGTGA
This sequence comes from Planctomycetota bacterium, assembly GCA_030614245.1. Lineage (GTDB taxonomy): Bacteria > Planctomycetota > PUPC01 > JABMSA01 > JAUWKK01 > JAUWKK01. Next base: position 9,049 of record JAUWKK010000070.1, read on the forward strand.
CGGTCATGTCGGCATTCACGGTGATCTCGTGGCTCTGGTCGCCACCATCTGACCACGAGTTGAATAAGTACTTCGTACCAATCGCATCCTGCGGCTGGGGGCTGGACACCTCTATCGTGTGTGTTGTGCCGGCGTAACACGTCAACGTGTGTGATACCGAATATATGAGGCCGTCGACGATGATTTCCAGCCCGGCATCCACCGGTTCCGCCGCCCCGGTGACGAGAACGGTAACTGTGTACTCGGCGCTTGCAGAAGCGAAACCTTCCGCGGCGCCGATCAGTGTTGTCGAGCCGCTGCTGTAGGCAGTCACATAGACCGTGACCGAGGGCTCGCCCTGAGCGATCGTGACGGTCTCGCCAGGCGCTACGGGACTGGTTGCACCCGCGTCGGAAAAGACGTTGATGACACCCTCATCGTAGGTCAATGTCACGGCGACACCGCCTGCCGGCGCCGTCTGGCCTTCCGGCAGAGAGATGGTCTGCGGCTTCGGTCCGGGGTCGGTTGCGATAGTCAGGCTGTCCGTCTCCGGACTCATACTGAGCCCCACAGGCGGCGGCGGTGCGACCCCGGCGAACTGCAACTCGGAGAGGTGCACCCAAGTGCCATGCAGACCGCTGTTGATGTCGATCCCTATCCAGCGGGCGCTGATGCCGCCCATTGCGATCTCATCGCTGGGGGGCATGTTCGGGGTGCCGGGAGCCCGGGTGAAGGTCTGCCCACCGGCGGTCCCCAGCAGGGTCCAGCCGTCGCCGACGCCCGGAACGCCCGGATCGGCCGCGTCGTTCGAGTAGTAGATGTCGGCCTGAAAAATACCGTACCCCCCGGAACCGCTATAGTTGCCGTTCCAGACCCTTAAGGTCTCCAGAACGCAGCTCTGGCCCAAATCGACCTTGAACCACTCGTCAGAGACGGGTATCGCGCCCCCGTTAGCCCATACTGAGCAGTCGTGGACTTCGTTGGGATATTCACCGGTCAGGCCCACGCCATTGACGACATTCATCGGGTCATAGCCGGAGTACGTGCTTGAGGCGGTGCCGATGATGCCGGCGTTGGGAATGAGGGGCCAGATAACACGGTAATCCGACGTGGCTTCGACATATCCTTCGGCGGTGGCCGTCAGGGTGGTCGTGCCGGCGGCGATGGGCGAAAAA
>JAUWKK010000158.1 GCA_030614245.1 Planctomycetota bacterium
TAGGAAGTCTTAATTATCAGCGTTCATCGGCGTTCATCTGTGGGTGCCTTTCTTGAGTGGAAATGCCGGAATGCAACCGCGGATAAACTCAGATAAACGCAGATAGGAAGTCTTAATTATCAGCGTTCGTCAGCGTCATCCCTGCCCGCCTGAGGAGGGATGCTGATTGATTGGCAGCGATGTCATTTTCATCTATAATCGGTCATGAGGACACGATCAGGCGCCTGCGTGCGGTGATTCGCAACGGGCGGCTGGCCAATGGCTATATCTTCGCCGGCCCGGTGGGCGTGGGCAAGACGCGGACGGCGAAGGAGTTCGCCCGGGCGATTCTCTGCGAACAAGGGGAAGACGACGCGTGCTGGTCGTGTGTCTCGTGCCGGAAGTTCGAACACGGCAACCACGCGGGTTTCGAGCAGATTGCACCCGAGGGAGCGGGGCAACAGATCAAGATACAGCAGATCCGCGAGCTTCAGCGGCGGCTGGCCGTCAGTTCGGCCGACGGCGATCACCGGGTCGTGCTGCTCGAGCCGGCCGACCGGATGCGCCCCACGGTGGCGAATGCGTTTCTGAAGACGCTCGAAGAGCCGCCTGCGGGCGTCGTGCTCGTGCTGATAACGGCTCAGCCGTCTATGCTGCTCGACACGATAATCTCTCGATGCCAGATGGTGCGGTTTGCGCCGGTGGGCCGTGACGAGATCAGGCGGATGCTGGTCGAGAGATATGGTGCCGCCCCCGAAGCCGCAATGCTGGCCGCGGCTATGAGCGACGGCAGCCCGGGCAGAGCGAAGAAGCTGTTCGAGGGCACGATCGCCGCTGAACGCGATGACGTGCTCGACAGCATAATGATGCTGACGGAGACGAATTCGCCCGACTTGGTCGCGCGGCTCCTGAAGAAAATCGGGAAGGGCGCCGTGAAGACAACGGAGCAGCGCCGGGCGTTGCGCGAACTGTTGACCTTGATGTTATACCTGTTTCGCGATATACTTACAATATCGAAGGCGGACGAAGGTTATCCGCTGTACAGCGCCGACCGGCGCGATGCGATCCGCGATGCGGCGGAGCTTTTTGATACGCCCAGCCTGCTCGAGATCATCGACCTGCTCGTCGACGAGATCGGGCTCATAGACGGCTACGTCGATATCGAGATGATGCTGGACGACCTGGTGGGCCGGATAGCCCAGATCAAGGAGAGCCGGAGCATCTCAACGAAATAGCCGACCACCTGGAACCCTATGTGGAGCAGCCTTTCCAGGCCTGCCCGCCTCAGGAGGGCTGCTCATTAATTGGCAGGCTGAAAGCCTGCCCCACGGCCTGGAACTCTGCCGGCGGCGCCGATCGGGCCGCCCGAAGGAAACAGATATGAAATACGTCCTGATGGTCCGTTACGGTGCTATGCGGCTGGTTGGGAAGTTCTCGACCGACGTGCCGAACCTTCGGGTCAACGAGCGAATAGTCTGCCGCACCAGGCGCGGCAACGAAGAGGGCGACGTCGTCTCGCGCAGCCAGATAGTCGACGACAACGCCATTGGAGACTGCACCGGCGTGGTGCTGCGCAGGCTGACGGAGGCCGATGCCCAGCGCCTGAAGCAGTTGCAGGAGGAAGTCGAACCGAGGGCGTACAGGTTCTGCAAGAATTGCATCGAGGACCTTGACCTGCCGATGAAACTCGTGCGGGTCGAGCAACTGCTGGGCAGCGACAAGATAGTGTTCTACTTCCTGGCCGACGGCCGCGTGGACTTCAGGCAGTTGGTAAAGAGGCTGGCATCGGAGTACAAGACGCGAATCGAGATGCACCAGATCGGCGTCAGGGACGAGGCGCGCCTGCTGGCCGAGGTCGAGCATTGCGGACGCGAGCTCTGCTGCAGGACGTTCATCAAGGACCTCGAGCCCGTCACAATGAGAATGGCCAAGATGCAGAAGTCAACCCTCGATCCGACCAAGATCTCAGGCCGATGCGGACGACTCATGTGCTGCCTGAGATTCGAGGACGAGACGTACACGTATCTCAAGAATAAGCTGCCGAAGAAGGGCACGCATGTGACTATCGCCGAGGGGACCGGTGAGGTGGCCGGGTACGACATCCTCGGGCAGACTGTGGACGTCGAAATCGACGAGGGCAAACTGCTGACGGTGCCGGTGGGAGAGATCATCTCTCGCGAAGACGATGACAACGGGAAGAGACCGGGCCGCGGCCGCCGGAATCGGCGCAAAGGCAAAAAGCAGCCATCGAACAGCAGCCGGAAAGATGACAAGTAGGTATCGTCCGGCTGCGGAAGCAAAGAAGATCAGGAGCCTGAACCGGATCGTGGAACGTGAACCATTTTACATCACGACGGCGATTTTCTATCCCACCGGCACTCCGCACCTGGGGTCGGCGTTTGAGATCATCGGGACTGACGTGATGGCCCGTTATCAGCGCCTGCGTGGTCGAGACGTCCGTTTCCTCACTGGAATGGACGAGCACTCGCAACGCGTGCTCGAAGCCGCGCGCTCGGATGGCGAAGACGTGCAGTCCTACGTCAATCGAATCGCCGAAGAGTTCCGCAAGACCTGGAACCTGCTCGACATAGCCCCCGACGGGTTCATTCAGACCTCGGAGGAACGCCACAAGAAGGTCGTGTCCGCCATCTTCGAGAAGCTGCTCGATCAGGATGACATCTACGTGGGCGAGTATCACGGGCTGTATTGCAGCAAATGCGAATGCTTCCTTGCCGAGAGCCAGGTGAAGGACGGCCTGTGTCCCGAGTGCGGGCGGCAGACGCGCGAGCTTTCCGAGAGGGCCTGCTTCTTCCGCCTGTCGAAATACCAGAAGCCGCTGGAAGACTACATGGCCGCGCACGCGGACTTCATCCTGCCGGGATTCCGCCAGACCGAGATGATCAACAGCTTCCTCAAGCCCGGGCTGACCGATATGTGCGTCAGCCGGCGGGGCATCGAATGGGGCGTGGCCCTTCCCGGCGAAGATGAAGGCGTCATCTACGTCTGGTTCGACGCCCTCATCAACTACCTCACCGGCTGCGGATACCTCCAGGACGACGAGCAGTTCAACAGATACTGGCCCGCCGACGTCCACGTTATCGGGAAGGACATCCCCAGGTTCCACACGATCCTCTGGCCCGCAATGCTGATGGCCCTGGGGCTGGAACTGCCGAAGTGCATCTTCATCCACGGCTTCATTCTCATGCCGAAGGCCGACGGCGACGGCGACAAGATGGCCAAGAGCGCCGGCAACGTTGTCGATCCGCGAATACTGGCAGGCGAGTACGGAGCCGACGCGCTGCGGTACTTCCTGCTGCGCGAGGTCAAGTTCGGCGGAGACGGTGCTTATCAGCTCGAACGCATGATCGCCCGGATCAATTTCGATCTGGGCAACGATCTGGGCAACTTGTTGAACCGAGCCGTCTCGATGATAGACCGTTACGTCGGCGGCATAGTGCCCGCCAGGCCGGAGATGACCGAATCCGAGGCCGAACTGATCGCAGCGGCTGATGCGCTGGTCGAGCGGGTCGACCCATTGATGAGCGAACTCGAGTTCAGCCGGGCGCTCGAAGCGATCTGGGAACTCGTCCGCTGCGCAAACCGGTACGTCGAGCAAAACGAGCCGTGGAAGCTGGCGAAGGTTCCCGAAGGGCGCGGCCGTCTTGACGGGGTGCTCTATTGCCTGGCAGAGGCGCTGAGGGTGACTTCGATCTGGATAACGCCGTTTATGCCCGAGAGGGCAGCCGAGATGAGGCGGCAATTGGGATTGAGCGGCATCCCGGGCGCCCTGCCCGACGCCGCAAGGTGGGGGCAGTTCCCCGCCGATACGAGAGTTGCGAAGCGGGAACCGCTGTTCCCAAGGGTGGAAATGCCGGAATGAAACCGCGGATAAACACAGATAAACACAGATACCGATTCTTAATAATCAGCGTTCATCAGCGTTCATCTGTGGTTGCCTTTCTTGGCTCTTCTCACTTGGCCCGCAGTCTGCGGGGCCGAGCTGATCGGCACGCCCGGGCCAATGCAAGCCGTCAGAAATCAAGGCGACGACCGGGCGATAGTCAAGCGCCACGAGATGATCCCGACCTGGTGAGGTATTCTACCGTTTTGATGCACCCAGCGCAAGCATGTGCCGGAGACGAATCCGGTCATTCCCGTGCATATTGCACCTCCGCCATATCGAGCACTTCCCGGCGGAAATAGCGACTCAGGGATGCCGGTGTCAGCAGATCAACCCTGTGTCCGATGACATCGGACAGCTCGAACTGCAATTCTGCAAGTCCGATGAACCCAATCACGCGCTTCGGCTCGAACTCGACGAGCACGTCAACGTCGCTGTCAGGATTGAAATCATCGCGCAGCACCGAGCCGAAAAGCGAGAGCTTGAGTATGCCGTTCGCCCGGCAGAACTCTGCGATCTTCTCGCGGTCTATGGGGATTTTAACGCTCATCGGTCAGGTTCCTCGGGGGGAGTATGCTCTCGAGCTTTTCGACGAGAGGCTCGATTTCCTGCGTGACCGTACGCCAGACGATGTCTTCGTCCACGTTCATGTAGTCATGCACGACCTTGTGTCGCATGCCTATGATCTCTTGCCACGGGATTTTCGGATGCTCGTCGCGCAATTGTCGAGAGACGTGCCGCGCCGCTTCACCAATCACCTGGATCAGGTGCGTCAAGGCGAGGCGCAAGAGCTCGTCCTCATCGTAATCGCTGCGAGTCTTCCCCGCTACAAGTCCGAGGGCCTTTCGAGCGGTATCGCATATATGGCCGACGTAGACAATGTCATCATTCAACATACTGCACCTGGGCCTCGGCGATCACACGATCGCGAATCCTGCGGTTAAGGAACTTCGACGTCACCATATCTAGCTTCCGGCCTCCGAGCAGTGCGGAGAGCTCCTGTTCGATCTGATACAGGCGAATGAACCCTGGCACGCGCTTCGGCTCGAACTCGACGAGCACGTCAACGTCGCTGTCGGGACTGAAATCATCGCGCAGCACCGAGCCGAAAAGCGAAAGCTTTAGTATGCCGTTAGCCCGGCAGAACTCGGCGATTCTTTCGCGGTCGATGGGGATATTAACGCTCATCGGTCGAGTTCCTCGGGGGGGAGTATGCTCTCGAGCCCTGCCGCTTGGAGTATGGCCAGCATATACTCGCGATCACGTGACATCTATGACCTCTGCAGAGGAGAGGATGGCCTTGCGCCGCAGATAGTTTCTGCTGGATTCTATTGCGCGCCTGGTGACCAGATCGACCTTCCGGCCAAAGATATCCTCGAGCTCTTCTTTCATTTCGACGACATCAAACAGGCTCCAATGCGCTTCCGGCGCAAAACTGACTAGCACGTCCACGTCGCTGTCGGAGTCGAAATCGTCACTCAAGACTGACCCGAAGAGCGCAATCTCGGCGACCTGCCTCGCCCGGCAGAACTCGGCGATCTTCTCGCGGTCGATGGGGATTTTAACGCTCATCGGTCAGGTTCCTGCGACACCCTCGGTCAATGTCACGGCATCGACGGCGGTAGCTCCGTAACAGTCGCAGCCTGTGCGTTGGGCCACGAAGTCGCTCGCCGCGGCGCCGCCGATCATTATCGACAGCTTGTCGCGCAGGCCCGTCGACTTGATCGCCTCGACGGTCTGCTCGATGGCCTTGCAGCACGTCGTCAGGAAGACGCTCATTCCCACCATTATCGGGTTGTGCTCCTCGACGGCCTCTGCAAACTTCGCGGCGGGCACGTCGACGCCGAGGTCGACGACGGCATAGCCGGCGCCCCGCAGCATGAGCGTGACGACGTCCTTGCCGATATCATGAATATCGCCCTTGACGGTGCCCATCACCACGGGCTGCTTGTCGCCGGCGTCACCGGCCGAATCCCCGAGCAGCGGGCCGATGTCCTTCATTATATCCTTCATAATCTCGCCGGCATACATCAGCTCGGAGATGAAATACTCGCCCTTCTCGAAGCGCTCTCCCACTTCAGCCAAGCCAGCCTGGCATTCACCGAGTATCTCGGCTCCCGAGACGCCGGCAGAGCATTTCTCCTTGATGGCCGCCTTGATATCATCTTCCCTCAAGTCTGCCATCGCCTGAGACAGTTCTGACACTGAAATCTCCTTATGAACTTCGCAAGTCTCGTTGCACGATCACAGGCATCAGGCCTGCGCGGGCCATGCTGTAGGCAGGCGGGCGTCCGCCTACGACGCAATCAGGCAGAACCAGACGTACGTATACGCCAGGCTGTCGATTTCTTTCCAGACCTTTTCGACGACTTTCGCGTCGCCCATGATCTTGGGGTATTCCTTCACCCGCTCTTCCCATGGTATGCAGACGCCCGGAGCGATTGGGGGCGATTGCTTTTCGGACATTCGCGTGCCTCCTTTAGTGCTATGCAGTGAGCTCAATAGACACCGTATTCCAGCGTGAACTCGGTCATTGCTCTTACGTTCTCGGTCTTCGAGTCGTCCTGCATGATCGCGCCGGCATCCATTATATAACCGCCGTCGCGTGCGACGCCGTCGATGACCTTCTTGCAGCAGTCGCGCACCTCATCGGGCGTGCCGTAGGTCAGCAGGTCGTTCGGAACGCCGCCGCTGAGACAGAACTTGTGGCCGACCGCTTCGTGGACCTCGAAGATGTCCCCACGGTCCACGTGATAGATAATGCTCTTCTCGGGCAGTTCGGCGATGTATTTCAGGTTCGGGTTCCAGTCGCCTTCGGCGTAGAAGAGCGTCTGATGGCCCATCTTCTGGAGGTCCACGATGATCTGCTTGAGCGTGGGCCAGTAGAACTTCTCGAACGCCTTGTATGAGAGGAACGGTGCGCAGCCGCGATGCAGCCA
>JAUWKK010000022.1 GCA_030614245.1 Planctomycetota bacterium
CCTCTCCCGCGCGTACCAGATGCTGCCCCTCACACTCGCGGCTGACGGCCCACAATTCTTCGCCAGCCCCAGCATTAAACACATCCTCACATTCGCCGCACCCACGATCCCCCACGAGAGGGAGTCCGACTCTCTTAACAGCCGCGCCGCTTGAGCGTGCGCCAATTTTGTGGGATAATGCTGCTGGGGCGGAATTGGCGGAGGCGTTTGGGTGGTCATCCTGCCCCTATTCTGGAAAGAAATACTCGAAGGCCTGAAGAAGAAGCGGACTTACGCCTTTCGCGGGGTCTACGTGGGCGTGCTCTTCTTTGCGCTCGTTGTGCTGTGGCCGGGCTCCTCGGAGCTTGCCGCCGGCAGCGGCGAACGCCTGGTCGAGCTGATGTTCTGGCTGCAATTCATAATAGTGGCTGTCATTACGCCCGTGCTGACGGCGACGACGATCACCGCCGAAAAGCAGGCAGGATCGCTCGAACTGCTTCTGCTGACGCGATTCAGCGGCATCGAGATCATCCTGGGCAAATTTCTCTCGCGCGCCGTGCAGTTGGCGATGCTCCTGCTGTGCGCTCTGCCCATCTTCAGCCTGGTGATCAATATCGGCGGCGTAGACCTCAGGACGATCCTGGCCGGCTTCGCCATCATCACGGCTATGATCGTGCTGTGCGGCATTGCCGGCATCTGGTGCGCCGTCCACTGCAAGTCCATCCAGAGCGCAGCCATGGCGGCTTATTTCGTCATTGCAATCGTGCTCTATCCGAGCCCGACCGGCATAAAGTGGCTGGGGGCCGGCGCGCTGCCGCAAGCGGCAGCCGGGGAGGCGGCGAAAGTGATCCCCGACTGGGCTCCGTCGCTGGCTCTGGGCCAGATTCTCGATCCGCCGCCGGGCACCGACATCACGTGGTTCTGGCTGCGGCCGGTGATCTTGTGCAGCGTGGCCGGGCTGCTGCTCTTCCTGGGCTCGAGCTGGTCGCTGCGCAGCGCTCTCACCAGGGGGCCGTCAGCGGTCAGCCCAACGATGCTGAATATCTGGCAGTCTCTTGCCAGAGCGCGCGACAAGCTGGCCGGCGGTGGCGACCTCGACCGCCAGATCGAGAAGGGCAACCCCGTGATCTGGCGCGAGATCCGAATGCGCACACTGCCCAATTCCATCGCCACAATGATGGCATACGTGGCCACGCTGGCTGCCGTAGGAATCGTCGCGTTCGCCGGTTACTCGCGGGGCGTCAAGGGGCTCCGGCTGCACGTGTGGCTTGCCATCGCATTCAACGGCGTCCTGGCTATCGGTGCGAGCGTGCTGGCGGGTACGGCGTTCGTCCGGGAGAAGGAGGGCCGGACTATGCAGTCGGTGCTCACGTCGCTGCTGACGGCCCGAGAGATTATCGAAGGCAAAGAAGAGGGGCTGCGTCGCTGCATGCGGCTCGGAGTGGCCATGATGATACTATACGTCACCGTGCTGGCGTTGATCCGGACGGTCTCGCCGACGCCCATCGGCGGCGGACAGAACGACAACCTCAACATAATAGCCGCGATCGGCTGCATCACTATGGGCTTCTTCTGCGTGCGGTTCTACATCGTGCAGGCGCTCTACTGGTCGATGCGCTCGGCCAACACCACCCGCGCCCTCGTGATTACACTCCTGGTGACGGTGATCGAACTGACCCTCGGCAGCTTCGTGCCGATCGTGGCGTTCCTCAATCCGGTCGCGTGCAGCCTCTTCTACTCCGGCAGCGTCGGCGGGAAAATCTTCCGCGGCATCGGCCTGGTCATCTCGTACCTGCTGTATCGCTGGATAGTGACCCAGTGGCTGCACAAGATTCTTGTGACCTTCCAGAAGTCGGTCGAAACAGTGAATTGATGCCACTATAACAGCCCGGAGCCATCGCGTCACAGGATTGTGATCGACAGGCTGCAAGCGTCGAATAGACCATTGCAATTTCGCCGCTTTTCCATCATATTGATAGCATGGCAGGAATCAGGAAGCTAATCAGGAGACGCGAATGACCAACCGCTACCCACCGATCAATCCCAAGTGCACCAGCATGCTCCACGGCGGAGACTACAATCCCGACCAGTGGATCAAGACCCCCGAGATATGGGACGAGGACATGCGCCTCATGAAGCTGGCCGGCTGCAATGCAATGTCGGTCGGCATTTTCTCATGGACGGCACTCGAGCCGCAGGAGGGCAAGTTCGAATTCGGTTGGCTCGATACGATAATGGACAAGCTGGCCGAGAACTCCGCTTTCGCCGTCTTGGCCACACCGAGCGGCGCCCGTCCCGCATGGCTGAGCCGGAAGTATCCGGAAGTCCTTCGTGTGCGGCCCGACCGCGGGCGAAACCTCCACGGCCATCGGCACAACCACTGCCTCACCTCGCCGGTCTATCGAGAGAAGACGGCCATTATCAACCGCAAGCTGGCCGAAAGATACAAGGATCACCCGGCCCTGCTCGTCTGGCACATCTCGAATGAGTACAACGGCGAATGCCACTGCGAACTGTGCCGGGCTGCATTCGTCAACTGGCTGCAGAGGAAGTACGGCGACCTCGATGCACTCAACCAAGCATGGTGGGCAGCGTTCTGGAGCCACACCTGCACGGACTGGTCGCAGATCGAGTCGCCCAGCGAGATAGGCGAGCATTGCGTGCATGGCCTGACCCTCGACTGGAAGCGCTTCGTAACCGATCAGACCATAGACTTCTTCCGCAGCGAGATTGCTCCGCTGCGCGAGCTGACCCCGGACGTGCCCGTCACGGCCAACTTCATGGGCCTTTACCCCGGCCTGGACTACTGGAAGTTCGCTAAGGCCGTCGATGTCGCCTCATGGGACAACTACCCGAGCTGGCACGGTCCCGATGGTGACACGCCTCTGGCGGCCAGTATCAGCTTCGTTCACGACATCAACCGCTGCTTGAAGAACGGCAAGCCGTTCATGCTTATGGAGAGCGTGCCGAGCACCACGAACTGGATGGAAGTAGCCAAGCGCAAGCGGCCGGGAATGCACCTCCTGAGCAGCATGCAGGCGGTCGCGCACGGCTCCGACACCGTGCAGTACTTCCAGTGGCGCAAGAGTCGCGGTTCTTCGGAGAAGTTCCACGGTGCCGTCGTCGATCACGTCGGGCATGAGAATACCCGCGTGTTTCGCGACGTCGCCGGCGTCGGCGAGGCCCTCAAGAAGCTCGATGCGATCGTCGGCACGACCGTTCGCCCCGACGTCGCCGTCATCTGCGACTGGGAGAATCGCTGGGCAATCGACGGAATGCAGGGCCTCGGCCGCCACGTGCGGAAGTACGTCGAGACGTGCATCGCACATTACCGCCCATTCTGGTCAAAGGGCGTGCCGGTTGACGTGATAGACGAGACCTTCGACTTCTCGAGCTATAAGCTGCTCATCGCGCCGATGCTGTACATGCTCAGGCCGGGCGTTGCCGAGCGGAGCCGCTCGTTCGTCGCAGAAGGCGGCACGTTCGTCACGACGTACTGGAGCGGTATCGTCGACGAGAACGACTTGTGCTTCCTGGGAGGCTGGCCCGGCGACGGCCTGCGCGAAGTGCTCGGCATCTGGGACGAGGAGCTCGACGGCCTGTATCCCGACGACCGCAACCGGATAGTGATGACAGAGGACAACGCTCTGGGGCTGGCGGGCGAGTACGACGTGCGCGAGCTCTGCGGGCTGATCCACTCCGAGGGGGCGGACATCCTGGCGACCTACGGCGACGACTTCTACGCGGGCCGGCCGGCGCTGACGGTCAACGCCTTCGGCCGGGGGAAGGCCTACTACGTCGCATCACGCAACAGCGACGAGTTCCTGGCGGACCTCTGCGGCCGCCTGATAGCCGATCTCGACATCCGGCCGGTAATCGAAGCCCCCCTGCCGGTGGGCGTGACAGCGCAGATGCGCTCCGACGGCGTAGATGAGTTTGTGTTCCTCATGAATTTCACCGCCGGCGAGCAGAAGATTGACGCCGGCGGCGAGAGCTTCATCGACATGCTGGCGGTTGAGCCGGTAAAAGGCGATATCCGGCTCGAGGGTTACGGCCTGAAGATTCTCAGGCGCCCTGCGAGAGCCACATAGCCCTCACCTGCGTCGCCCCACCTGCTCCTTCATTTCGCCGGGAGCGAGGTAGATCGTGTGTGCGAACGGCAGCGTCTGAAGTTCTCGGGCGCGGTACCTCAATCGGGGGTTGACTGTTCCCGCCAGGAACCGTATAATAATTATAAAGATGGGCGATTGGCTCAGTCGGTAGAGCGCCACACTCACATTGTGGAGGTCACAGGTTCGAATCCTGTATCGCCCACCACCTCCGAAGATCGCGCAATCCAATACTTCAACTCGTATCGCATAGAATGTAACGAATGGCTCGGAACAGGCTGCGTTCTGGCTTTTCGGACCTTGCCGCGCGTTTGCAGGTCAGGCTGAGAATAGGCGCTTGCACTCACGTCGAGTGTGACTACAATCGATGCACAAGGCAGCCCACTGGGGGCAGGCTGATTTCAGATGGCAAGTGCCGGTCAACCGGACACGGCCACTGTGTTTTGGAGGACGTAGTAGAATGGGTAAGTTTGCGAGAGTTGAGAGTATCGTATTGGCCGCCAGCGTCATTGTAGGATCGTATTGCGCCGCAGGAGTTGGCCCGGCAGTGCTCGGGACAGAAGTTTTCGCCGCGGAGTCGCCCGCAAAAGACAAAAAGCGTCCGGCGAAACACATTATCACCATCCCCACGGTTGACATCTCCGGAGTCAAGGTACCCGATGATGCCAAACGCCATGTGATCGTTGCGTCGGGGACAGACGGTGCGGATTGGCAGCACCCGCATATGGTGCTGATGCCCGACGGCAAGACCATCTTTGCCGTATGGACAGCGGGCCACGGCGGCCCCTGCGGACCGATGAAGAGAAGCGACGACGGCGGGTTGACATGGAGCAAGTTGCTCGATGTGCCGAAGAACTGGTCCTCGGTGCGAAACTGCCCAACCATCCATCGTCTGGTGGACCCCAAAGGCGTAGCGCGGCTGTTTGTCTTTGCTCTCGCCCGAGATCGCAGCTTCTCACGGTCAATCTCCGAAGACGGCGGTCGGACGTGGTCGCCGATGAAGTCGGCGGGCTTCAGCGGCGGCGTCCCGCCTATGACCATTATGCCCGTCGAGGGCGGCAAGAATTACCTGACATGGACTCATAGCAACACGGTCTTCCAGTGCGAATCGACCGACGGCGGGCTGACCTGGAGCAAGAAGAGGCGGGTCATAGACACGAGCGATTTCCCGGGCGCACACCCCTGCGAGCCCGAAGTGGTCCGCTCGCCGGACGGCAAGCAATTGCTGATGCTGTTGCGGGAGAATCACCGGCGCTACAACTCGCTCTACGCCGTCAGCAACGATGAAGGCCGGACCTGGTTGAAAGCCAGGGAACTGCCCGCCGCATTGACCGGCGACCGCCACACAGCCGTCTATGCGAAGGACGGCCGGCTGGTGGTTATGTTCCGCAATCGGCGACCGGTGCCCAAGAGTGAATCCAATGAGATCAAGGCCGGCCACCCCGTCTTCACCGGTCCGATTACCGCCTGGGTCGGTCGGTATTCCGACATTATCGAAGGCCGCGAAGGCCAGTACCGCGTCTCGTTATTTCCCTCTCACCCCGGTTCGAACGGCTATGGAAAACTGGAGCGCCTGCCGGACGGGACTGTGATCGCCATCAGCTACTGCGTATACCGTGCCGGCGAAAGCAAGTCGATTGTTTTCACGAGGTTCAAGCTGGATGAGCTCGACAAGAGGCTGGCTCGCAAGTGACGCCGTTTTATGCTGCGTGGCGAAGATTCTCCAGGATGAACTGGCCGTCAGCCGGTTGCAGCTTATGTGCGGCATCCCGATTCTCTGGTGGGCCACCACTAAAGATCAGGAGAAAGGAGAAAGGTGACAGTAGACAATCTGAATCTTTCGACTGTTCAACTGTTCCACCCTTCACCTGTCCGAAAGCCCCGGTTTAGATTAGCCCATTACGATTGCTGAACCCTCTGAGAATGAAGTAGAACCCAAATGAGAAGAACCTGGCAGGTATTTGTCGCGGCCGTGGAGGCTGCTATTGCCCTTGGTCCCGCTGCGCCGGTGAGTGCCGCCGAGCGCCAGCCCCACCAGGTGCGGCACTTCGACGCCAAGACCGCGCAGCAGGCGAAGCAGTGGCAAAAAGATTGCCGTCGAGGGCTGATAGCAGGCCTGGAGTTGTCCGACTTCATCAAGAAGAGGAATGCCGCAAGTGCAGGCGGAAAGCCGGGCGTTGCCTTGAATGCGAAGATTACCGGCCGGGAGGACATGGGCCACAGCACTTTTTTCAGAATGACCATCGACATCACGCCGGACTGGACGACCGCGGTCTTTCTCACCGTCCCGAAGAAGGGCGAGCGTTTCCCCGCCGTGGTCTGCGTTCACGGGGTCAAGGAACACGTCTACCCGCAGACCGAATCCTGCGTTTGGCCGGCGGCCGCCACGATGGTTGCGGCCGGCTGGAAGGGTTTCGGCGCCACGCTGGCGGAACGGGGATACGTGACCATCGCGGCTGACTTCCAGATTCCCGGCGCCAACGTGGGTGACCGTACACGCACGAATTGGGCAGAGAGGGTTCAGGTTGGCATGCGGCTGATCGACTATCTTTACACGCGCGTCGACGTGGACACCGGCAGGATGGGGTGCGTAGGGATCTGCAAATGGGGCGCGGCTGCGTGCCATCTGGCGGCGGTACGGGATACTGGGCGGCCGGCCCGACGATTTAGAGATATTCTGGCACCCCGGCAAACATATCGTGGAAACCAGTTCGCTGCCAGGCTTCTTCGAGAGAGCCTTTCGGAAGTCCGACTGAAAGGGTCAGAAGCATACACCATGAATGGGTGCGAGATGTGCCCGTGGAGTAAAGGAAAACTGGAGGAGAAAATGGAGAAATATGACGCTGAAGTATATCGCCGCCGGCTGGTTGGCGACCCGTATCGGCCCCTGTACCACTTTGTGGTGCCTGTCAACTGGATGAACGATCCGAACGGGGCGATCTTCTGGAAGGGCAAGTACCATCTGTTCTATCAACACACTCCGCACGCGACCGTCCCCGGCCCCCAGCATTGGGGGCACGCCGTCAGCGAAGACCTCGTGCACTGGAAGGACCTGCCGATTGCCCTGACCCCCGATCCGGACGGCCCCGATACGCAGTGCTATTCCGGCTGCGCCGTGGATGACGACGGCGTGCCGACGCTGATCTACTATGGCGTCTCCGGCGGCATCTGCATCGCCACGGGCGACGACGAAATGATCGAGTGGCAGAAGCACCCGCAGAACCCCGTCATCGCAACCCCGCCCGAGGGAACCGAGCGGGAGTGGAAGCTGCACGACCCCTTTGCGTGGAAGGAAGGCGACACCTGGTACTGCATCTCCGGCGCACACGTCGGGCAGCCCAGGGGCATCGGATCGTCGAAGGACGCCGCATTCATGGTCCGATCGCCCGATCTGGTCCACTGGGAGTACATGCGCCCGCTCTACGAGCCTGGCGGGGAGAGCGATTGCGCGGTGCCGGACTTCTTTCCCCTGGGCGACAGGCACGTGCTGGTCTTTATCAGCCATACCCGGGGCGCCCAGTACTACGTGGGCCGTTACGAAAATCAGGTCTTCACGCCGGAGTTGCACGGCAGGTTCACCTCCAACATCTATCCCCCCCGGTCCGGGCAAATCCATACCTGCGGCGACCTGATCTCGCCTATTTCGTGGAAATGCCCGGACGGTCGGCGTGTCATGATCGCGTGGATCGCCGAGGGGCGCACTACGGAGAAGCAGGTAGCTTCCGGCTGGGCGGGCATAATGTCGCTGCCGTCCGTGCTGTCGCTCCACGACGACGGCTCGCTCGGCATCGAGCCGCTGCCCGAGCTGGAGGTGCTGCGTCGCGACGGGCGCCGCGTTTCGGACCTGCCCATTCCGGCGGGGGCTAACGTCCCGCTGGAAGGCGTGGCGGGAGAATGCCTGGAAATAGCCGTAGAGATCGAGATGGGAGATGCCGGGGAAGTCGGTATGACGCTGCGCCGCGCGCCCGACGGCAGCGAAAAGACCGTTGTCTCCTATGACCACGCAAAGAAGCGGCTGGAGCTTAACGTGGAGCGCTCCAGTGTGAGCCCGGACGTGCCGAAGGAAGCGCGCCGGCCGAATAATGGCGCGTTCGAGCTGCCCGACGGCGAGCCGCTCAAGCTGCGCATCTTCATCGACCGCTCCGTGGTGGAGGTGTTCGCCAACGGCCGGTTGTGCCTCACGAAGCGGATTTATCCCACCCGGCCCGACAGCGTGGGCGTGGGCTTCTTTGCTCGGGGCGGCGCGGCGAAAGCACGCTCGGTCAAGGCCTGGCAGATGGCGCCGGTCTGGCCCTGCGGCAGCCAAGAGTAGGTCCGCTCCCCGGCGTGTCGATGACGGCGGAAAGAGCGTACTATTGACACTGAACGGCCGGCATGTCGCTGGCACATCTTTAGTGGGAAATGGCGGCCCGTCCAGCAGCGGCAGGACGTGAGCTTCCCGCGCAGCGAAAAGGAGTAAGAGATGCTAAGAGGGATAAGACGGGTCGGATCGCTGGGTTTTGTGTTGGGGTTTTTTACCGTTGTTTTCGCGGTGATACCCTGGTACGTCACCGTTGTCGAGGACTCCAAGATTGAAGGCCCCATGCCGTGGTGGGTCAAGGCGGCGGTCTACCTGCTGATAGCGGGCGCCGCAGTCGTGCTCATTTCGGTCGCCATCGAGCAGAGTCTGTGCGGACCGAAGACGGCCGAACCGGACCCGGCGGCCACGCTTGCTCCCATCCTGATGGAGAACACCGACCGTGTCCCCGGCCGGGAGGTGACGGAATCCCTCGGTCTTGTGAAGGGGCATACCATCTACGCCATCTGGCTGGGCAAAGACATCTCCGCGCTGGTGAGACTGATCCTGGGCGGCGAGCTGACCGAGTACACTGAGATGATGGGCAAGGCGCGAGCCGTCGCGTTGCAGAGAATGCTCGAGGAGGCCGCCGAGCTGGGGGCCGACGCTGTTCTCAACGTCCGCTTCATGACGACCAGCGTAATCGGAAGCGCCGCTGAACTACTGGCGTACGGCACCGCCGTGAAACTGGCTCCGTCATCAACATGAGACCCGGCAGGTAACAATCGAGACGTGATGCGGTGTCCTCCGCAAAGGCCCTCGCCCGGAATCGTCTTGACTCGAGAAGACGTCCGTGGTATTATCCTGACAATGAAAGGGGGGATTAGCTCAGTTGGGAGAGCGTCTGGCTGGCAGCCAGAAGGTCAGGGGTTCGAGTCCCCTATCCTCCACCAGCACGTAAGTCACGCCGACCGCTGGACTTAGCGTACCCGCCCTAAGTGGGGCGGCGCGGCCCAAAGGGTCTGAAAAATCCGGTAATTACCGGATTTGGCCCAGAAAGAGGTCGCAATGTCCAGCGAAAGAGTTCCCAAGTATCGAAAGCACAAGGCGTCTGGTCAGGCTGTAGTTACGTTCTGCGGCAAAGATTTTTATCTGGGGCTGTACGACAGCGCAGCGAGCAAGGCCGAGTACGATCGGCTCGTTGCGGAATGGCTCGCCAACGGTCGGCGTTTGCGCGGGGCCAAGTGTGAATCGTCCGGTCTCACCATCAACGAGTTGATCGCGGCGTACTGGAAGCACGTGGAAGAATACTACCGCAAGGACGGCAAGCTGTCTTCGGAAGCCGGGGCGCTCAAGGTGCCGCTGCGGCGTCTCAGAGCCCTCTACGGTCACACGCACGCTTCCGACTTCGGCCCGCTGGCCCTGAAGGCTGTCCGCCAGCGAATGATCGACGAGGGGCTTGTGCGGGCGTCAGTCAACAAGCACGTGTCCCGCATCAAGTCGATGTTCAAGTGGGCTGCGGCTAACGAGATGATACCGGCGAGCATACACCACGCTCTCCTGACCGTTTCGGGGCTGAGAAGCGGTCGGACGGACGCCCGGGAGGGCAAGCAAGTGCTTCCAGTGCCGGAGGACGACATTGCCGCAATCATGCCTTACGTATCGCGACAGGTATGGGCGATGGTGCAGCTTCAGTGCGTGACCGGCATGCGCTCGGGCGAAGTCGCCTCGATGCGGCCCTGCGATATCGACACAACGGGCGAGATATGGAGCTACCGTCCGCAGACTCACAAGACGGAGCACCACGGGCACGAGCGGGCGGTGTCTTTGGGGCCAAAAGCCCAAACGCTAATCGCCCCGTTCTTGAAGCGTGAACCGACAGATTACCTCTTCTCGCCTCGTGAAGCCGAGAACGCCCGCAAGGCCATCAGACGGGCGAGGCGGCAGACGTCGATAACGCCTTCACAAGAACGCCGGCACTTGCGTGCTGTCAGGAGGAAGCGCCGTAAGTGTGAGCCTGGCGACCGATACACAACCGACACCTATCGTCAGGCTATCGGTCGAGCCTGCAAGAGTGCAGGGGTTCCGCACTGGCACCCTCATCAGCTCCGGCACAATTTCGCCACCGAGGTGCGCAAGGAGTTCGGCCTGGAAGCCGCTCGTGCAGCCCTGGGGCACAGGTCAGCCGTGGTAACCGAGGTCTACGCCGAGCGCGATCAGGGGGTCGCTCGCGAGATCGCATCGCAGGTTGGGTGAAATGTGTCGTGTAATCACGGAGTGCGTGACGGAGAGGTCATCTGCACGTGCATCTTACCAGGGCGGTGACGATTATGTACGGGATCAGGGGCTCAGTCAGAGGTGGAGCTCCGGCCTGACGCACGCCACACGGCCCAGCCGCTCTTGTGCATGCTTCTCGGGCAGTTGTAGGTTGTCTCTATTCTGCGTTGCTTTTCCCGGGCAGATGTGTATTATCCATTCCTATAGACCTGCCGAAGTAGCTCTGGCAGGAGCGTCCGAGAGCCCAGCCGTGTTTTGAGAGGCACTCGATGTCTGGCAGTATTACGGAATGGGAATTCACCGCCGACGTTGCGAAGTGGATCGACCGCATCATCACGACCGACGACAGCCTTCCGTTCTCGGAGGCAAAATGTGAACAACGTGGCAGGGGCTCGAACAAGCGGCGCGACTTGACACTCCTCGACAGGAACCAAGTAGTGGTTCTTACCGGTGAGGTGAAGTTGCCATACCAGAGGGACGGTGGCAGCCCGTACAACGCTGCCGTCGTGAAAGACGCCCGCAAGAAGGCCCGTCGTGCCAAATCGGACTTCTTCTTCACGTGGAACGTGAACGAATTTGTTCTGTGGGAAACGACGCCCGCCAGCACCTCGTGGAAAGCGCAGGACTACAAGTCGTGGGACGTGACCAACGTGATCCGAGAGGAGCACATCGAGCTTCCCATGACCATTCACGCCATCAAGGCGTGGCTGGCCACCTTTCTGAACGAGTTCGCTCAGATACTCCGTGGCACCGCGGCCATCGGTCGCAAGCCGCCGGACGAGAAGTTCGTGGACACGCTGGAATCGCACCTGAAGATGCCGGTCCTGCAGAACCTGGAAGAACTGGAGCGGCGCTACAGCGAGCGACGATTCAAGTCCGAGCTCGACCAGTGGATGGTGAAAGACCGGGGCTGGGTACTCCGCGATGACCGTGAGAGCATCCGCGACAGCTTGCTCAGCGCCTCTCGGTTCGCCTGTTATGCTCTGGTCAACAAGCTGGTTTTCCACGAGGCTCTTCTCAGGCGGTACGGCAGAGGCATGGACAGGCTCACCGTGCCGGAGCACATTGACAAAGGAGAAGGCCTGCGGTCATGCCTGGAGAAATACTTCGCTGTGGCTCAGAGCGTGACCGGCGATTACGAGACGGTGTTCGGCGAAGAGCACCTGTCCATCGGCAATCGCATCCCGTTCTACTCGGACCATGCCGTGCATCACTGGCGGGCACTCGTTGAGCAGATTCACCGATTCGACTTCTCCAAGCTGGCTTACGACGTGATCGGCAGCATCTTCGAACGCCTCATTGGCGAGGAGATGCGGAAGAAATACGGCCAGTTCTACACCCGCGTCGAGGTCGTGGACCTCATCAATAGCTTCTGCATTCGGACGGGAAGAGAGAAGGTTATGGACCCGGCCTGCGGCGGGGGTACATTTCTTGTCCGTGCCTATGCCCGGAAGCAGGTACTCGCTCGATCTCCGAAGCATGGCGAGATCCTGTCCGACCTCTTCGGCGTGGACAAGGAGCTGTTCGCCACGCACCTGACCACGATCAACCTTGCGACACGCGATTTGGTCCATGCAGAGAACTACCCGCAGATTGCACGCAGCGATTTCTTCGACATCGAAAAGCAGAAGTCCTTCGTCTCCCTGCCCACGCACATCAAAGCCAAAGGGTTGGGCAAGATACAACACCGACAGGTCGACGTGCCGCTGCTGGACGCTGTGATCGGCAACCCGCCCTACATCCGCCAGGAAGACATCCCCAAGGCCGAGAAGAGGGGCAAACACGGCTGGAGGCGCCGCACGAAGCAGTACTACCAACAGATCGTCAAGGATGAGAGCGGCGCTGTCCTTTCCGGCCGCAGCGACATCCACTGTTACTTCTGGCCGCACGCGGCCAGCTTTCTCAAGGACGCCGGCTACCTGTGCTTCCTGACGTCCAGCCAGTGGCTTGACGTGGAGTACGGATTCCGCTTGCAGGAATGGATACTCCGCAACTTCAAGATCGTCGCCATCCTGGAGAGCATTGACGAACCGTGGTTCGTGGGCGCCCGCGTGGCGACCACCGTGACCATATTGCGCCGCCAGAAGGACGAAGCCGTGCGCACGGCCAACACCGTTCGGTGCGTTCAGCTCCGCCGCCCGATCAGGGAACTTCTGGCGCACGACGGCACCACGGCCGGAGCCGTGCAAGCCGCCGACTCGTTTCGTGACGAGATACTCAAGCTCAAGAGCGATACTGCAAACGAGCGATACCGCGCCCGGCTTGTATCGCAAGGAAAGCTCTGGGAGGATGGCGTCCACCTGGGCAAGATCATGGGCAAACCTTCAGCCGGCGATGCAGTGACAGAAATCCGAAGCGATGACAGCAAGGATGAGCAGAGCGGCGACGATCCAAAGCCACAGACCGGCGAGTATTACGGGGGCAAGTGGGGAGTCTACTTGCGCGCGCCCGACCTGTGGTTCGAATTGCTGGATAAGTACGGGGCGCGTCTTGCCCCGCTTGGTAAGATAGCTGATGTACGCTTCGGTGTCAAGAGCGGCAAAGACTGCTTCTTCTTTCCGAAGGATTGCAGCGCGGAATGCCTTCAAACCCACAAGGAGCCGATCGATTTCGAAGCGACTTACGGCGTGCCGAGACGGGAGGTGGAGTCAGGAAAGGTGAAGCTCGTTCAGTGCGGCAAGGGATATGGCGAGATCCGGCCGATTGAGGCCGAGTACCTGGAGCCCGAAGTGCACACGATCATGGATATTGACGGTTATTCCGTTCGTGCTGGCGACTGCTCCCGGTGGGTTCTGCTATTGGGAGAGAGACGCTCCGAGATCGGAGGTGAATATACGCTGCGTTACGTGAATTGGGGTGAAAGACAGAGATACCATACGGGGCCCACGTGCTCTTCGCGGGCAAGATCAGACCGCGGTTGGTATGACCTGACCGGGCACAAACGTGGTGCCCTCTTCTGGCCGATGGCACAGCAGTACAAACACACGGTCCCTGCTAATGATGACGATCTCATCTGCAATCACAGGCTCTTCGACGTTTCGCCGAAGGATTTCGGGCCTGCTGTTCTGGGCGGATTGCTGAACTCGACGTGGGTGCTTCTTTCGAAGTATCAGTTCGGACGTCCAGTGGGAGTCGAAGGGCACTTGGATACGGAAGTCATCGACGTGAAGATGATGCTCGTACCCGACCCGTCTGGTGCCCCCGAGGCTTCGAGAGAGCGCGTCGGCAGGGCTTTCGATAAGCTCAAGAAGCGAAAGGTCTTATACTTCCTTTCGGAACGCCGTCTGCGCGAGATGGCCTACCGGCAAGCGGGCAAGGCAGACGAACTGCTCAAGCTGTCCGATGAATGCGAGTTGGACATGGCGGATCGTCGGGAGCTTGACGAAGCGGTTCTCGATTTGATGGGGGTGCGTTCAAAGAAGAAGCGCCAGGAGCTCACAGACGCATTGTATGAATACCTTCGCGACTTCTTCGAGGCCGTGCGACAGAAGGAAGAGAAGGCCATTGCCAACAAGAAGGCGGCCAAGCGGCGCGGCGCGGCGCGGCCCAGTGAGGTCGCGGCCGAGATATATGCCGACATCCTGGACAATCATGGGCATCTGCTCCGGCGATATGATCCGGGTTTCCTCGACAGATCAAGGGAATACGACACATACGACCTCCCGGCGCAGGGCACGGCCAAGGCTTATCCAAACCTCTTTGCAGACCACGGTGTGCTTTTCAGCAAAGGTAAGAGGCAAGTCGCTCTTATCGAGACGAAGAACCCCGCCCAGGACGGGTTGATTGTAACCTTAGCAGGTTCGGGCATTCGGGGGTTCGTCTGCATCCCCTGTGAAGAAGGCGAATGTCGGCGCCTTGAGCAGGAGTACGGCAGATTCGTTCGGAACCGCGACGGCCGCATACGGTCGATGATCGAGGAGCGCGCCGACGACGAGGACATGCAAGAGAAGATATTGGATGCCCTCATGATGCTGATTCTTCAGGGGAAGTAAGGGTTACGTCAGCAGCATCGTCCGGTGTTCGCTTGCCGACCGCCTCAGTGTAATCCTCGAAATGTTAGCACCCGCCGCCGAGAATCCCTCAACCAAGAAATGGCCCGTCGGCGTCTCAGGGCGCCAAAGTTGGATGGAGGCCAGAAGGTCATCCGTTCGGGGGCCGTCGTATTGTATGGCTGTAACTGACGAATAGCGGCGGAGTTAGGGCTTCTGTCTGCTCTGGGAAAGCTGTACGGGAAGTCTTGAAGCATCCGGTAATTACCGGAATTGGCGTTCAAGAGACAACATGGAGGCTCCAGCGGGCCGTGCGCGAGTGCTGCCAGGGAAAGCGTCCGCACAGGCTCTTTTGCTTGCATCCGCTGGCCCCACACGGTAAGATGATGGCAAAAGAAACCGGCGGTTGGCAGCGCTGGTTAACACAATTCGATACCCCGCTCTGCTGACGGCGCTCGCGCCTTACTGCCAAGTCAGCAGGGACGGGGTTCTCTTTTGGTCACGCCACTGGCGGCGGCAGCGGGTGCCGGCTGCACCATCGAACTCGTGCACAAGCCGCTGAGAATACACGCCGGCAGGCCTCCCAAGGACCGA
>JAUWKK010000196.1 GCA_030614245.1 Planctomycetota bacterium
ATTTCGCATCCGGGCCTGTCGGTGCTCAACTCGCAGGCGGGGACGACCGTGACGCCGAGGCTGCGCCCTTCGCCGGCGGCCTCGGCGACGCCGGATATGCTGTCGTGGTCGGCGATTGCGATAGCCTTCAGGCCGAGGAACCTGGCCGCCCAGACGAGCTTGCGCGGCGGCAGGTTGCCATCGGAATGGTTGGAGTGCAGGTGCAGGTCGGCATTCGCGGGGGGCTGAAGGGGCAGAGGGAAGCCGGCGGCGGCGAGGGCAGCTTCGGCCTCGGTGAAAGAGTTCGAGCCTTCGACGCGCTTCTTTATGGCGAAGACGGCACGGGCTGTGGTTTCGAACTGACTGCCGGCCATAGTGTGCAGACCCTCCGCAGGCGGGCAGGTCCGGGTGTTTTTCCCGGAATGAACGCTAATCGCTCGGGCGGTGTGTGCGAGTCAGGCCTCAGGCTTGGTCATCTCGACCATCTTCTTGATGAACTCCCACCTGCGGTCTGTCTCGGCCTGAAGCTTCTCGATGATGTGCTCGTTTTCGGGCTTGAACAGGTGCCTGAAGCGGCCCTGCGGCTTGATGAAGTCGAGCAGCGGCTTCTTCTCTTTCGGGGTATAGTTGAGCGTCCAGACATGCCGGGGGCGAGCCCCGGCGATGTTTTGGACTTCGAAGAGCGGCCAGTAGCAGGTGTCGGCGGCGATGCGGGCGATCTCGATGCCTTCATCGATCTTCATTCGCCAGCCGCGATGGCACGGTGCCATGATGTTCATGAACGCCGGCCCGTCGGCCGCAAGGGCCTTCTGCACTTTGTTCATCAAGTCGCGCGGATTGTGCGGTGATGCCTGTGCGACGTATGGGATGTTGTGCGCGATGACGCAGGCGGTTAGGTCTTTCTTGTGCTGCTGCTTTCCGGGTATGGCCTTGCCCGCCGGTGCGGTGGTGGTGGCGGCGCCCATAGGTGTGCTGCTCGAGCGCTGGATACCGGTGTTCATGTATGCTTCGTTGTCGTAGCATATGTAGAGCATCTTGTGGCCGCGCTCGAGCGCGCCCGAGAGCGCCTGGAAACCGATGTCGTAGGTGCCGCCGTCGCCTCCGAACGCGATGAAGTTGATGTCTTCGGTGATCTTTCCCTGCTTCTTGAGTGCTGTATATGCAGCTTCGACACCACTGATCGTCGAGGCGGAGTTTTCGAACGCATTGTGGATGTACGGCACGTTCCATGAAGTATAGGGGAAGATAGTGGTCGAGACTTCCATGCATCCGGTGGCGAAACCGACGACGGTATTCGGCCCGGCGGCGTGAAGCACCTGGCGAAGTACCGTCGGCCCGGTGCAGCCCGGGCAGGCGCGATGCCCGCCGGCCAGAAGTTCCCTGTTCGCAGCCAGTTCTTTCAGTTTTATTGCCATTCTTCTCTGTTCCTTTCTGTAACGCAGTGCGCGTGAAGTCTTTTTTTCTATTTCTTTTCGTGATTGACGTCTTGCGGGGGGCTGATGCTTGTGAAGACGGCCGGCAGATGGGCCAGCATGGCCGTTGTGCGGTCGCCCGGTGAGGTATCGACAGGTTCGAGAACCAGTGGCCCCTGTTCCATCAGATGCTCCTGTCAGCTCGAAAAACGCGGCCTTCTTTCACGGCTGTGGCCACGATACCGATCTGATTCGCCTTTCGCTCGAATTCCTGTCTGGTGTAGCACAACAGCTCCAGGGAAATCTCGTCGCCCCAGTCCCAGAGATCATCAAAGCGCTCCGGCCGGTCGAAGAACTTGAGTCCCTCGAAGTCGTCCGATACTACGATCAGGTCGAGGTCGCTGTCCTTGAGAGCATCGCCAGATATCCTGGAGCCGAAGGCGATTATCCGGTCGAGTTGAATCCTCCCGCCGACCTTCCGGGTGAACCGGGCTATTCGATCTTCGATCTCACCCATTCGGCGATCTCCATGGCGATCTCGCGGTACTCACGAGCCTGTGCTTCATCGTATTGATCGGCCGGTACGCCGTTGGCCGCATCCGGATATCGGGTCGTCACGTAGTGTCTGTTGAGGCGCCTGGCACCCAGGCATACGCCATCCGGTGCATCGAGGCCCCGACAGATTTTGGTAAGATCGTGCATCCGTGGATGTTCCGACTTCTCGACCACGTAAAGCGCCTCGAGGCGTCTGTTGGTCGCCTGGTGGCTGAAGAATACGCTCGCATACCAGCGAGCGGTATCGATCAGCGACTGCGCGGTCGTCATGTCTTCGTCAGCCTGTGCGAGAAGGTCGGCCACCTCGGGTCGCATGGTACTAGTCCCTCACGCCGACGAACCAGGTCAGCGGGTCGATTCTGCCGCTCTCGGCAACTTTTCCCAGTTCGGCGTAGATGCTCTTGATGTGGTCGATTGTGACGTCTCGTCCGCCGAGTCCGTATATCTGGCCGGTGAGTTTGAGATCGGTATCGTAAGCGGCGGCTCGGATCTCGTTGAAGAGCGGCCCGCCTTCGAGGCCGAACGAACAGGACCTGTCCATCACTCCGACAGCCTTGAGGTGCCGCAGGGCGGTGGTTATCTCCTTGCCGGGGAACGGCCTGAAGACCCGGAGCTTGAGCACACCGGCCTTGACGCCTTCGTCGCGCATCTGATCGCAGGCATCCTTGGCGGTTCCGGCGGCCGAGCCGAGCACGACCACCGCGACGTCGGCGTCGTCGAGCCTGTACTCGTCGAAGTATCCGTACTTGCGGCCGGAGAGCTTCTCCCATTCATCGGCGACATCGAGGATCGCGCCGCGCGCGCGTTCCATTGCCTCGACCTGTGCCCGCTTGGTCTCGAAGTAGAAGTCCGTCAGGTGCAGCGGGCCGATCTTTACGGGGTTCTTTACTTCGAGCAGGTTGGTTGCTGGCTCGAACTCACCGACGAACTCCTTGACGACGTCGTCGGGGAGCAGTTCGAGGGTCTCCATCGTGTGGCTGAGGATGAACCCGTCGAGGGTGACCATCACCGGGACGAGCACATTGTGATCTTCAGCGATTCTGAACGCCTGGAATATGTTATCGTAAACTTCCTGTGCGTTTTCGCTGAATATCTGTATCCAGCCGCTGTCGCGCGCGCCCATCGAGTCGCTGTGGTCGCAGTGGATGTTGATGGGCCCCGAGAGCGCCCGGTTGACGGTCGCCATGACGATCGGCAGCCGCAGCGATGCAGCGATGTAAACGATCTCCCACATGAGAGCCAGGCCCTGCGATGATGTTGCCGTAAAGACACGCGCTCCGGCTGCGGACGCCCCGACCGCCGCACTCATGGCACTGTGTTCGGATTCGACCGCCACGAGCTCCGTGTCGACGAGTCCGTCGGCGACGAAGCCGGCGAAAAGCTGCATCAGTTCGGTCTGTGGTGTGATGGGATAGACAGCGGCCACGTCGGGGTTCACCTGCTTGAATGCAGTGGCGGCCGCGTCATTTCCGGTTAAAGCTACTTTTTCTGCCATACTTCTTTATTCCTTATTCCTTCGTCAAACGTATCGTGGAGAAGTTCGTCTGCTAATCATTGAACTCGCTTTCGAGCTTCATGGTGATAGCCTTCACCTTGTCGGGACATGCACGCGCGCAGATGCCGCAGCCCTTGCAATGCTTGTAGTTTATTCCCGTCACCTTGCTATCCTCGACGATGATCGCCGAATCCGGGCAGAGAATCCAGCAAGTGAGGCAACTGATGCACTTGTCGGTGTCGAGCACGGGGCGGAAAGTTCGCCATGTGCCGGTCTGGTATTCTTCGCTCGTTCCCGGCTCGGGCACCATTCCGCCCAGGGGCATATCTTTCCATTTCGTATCCGCAGGTATCGCCACTATGTGGTCTCCTTGTTGCTGATTATTAGTTCATTCGGGACATTGAACCATCCATGCGAGAGGCAGGCTCGGGACACGTCCAAGCTATGCTTGAACGTGCCACCCGCCATCCTGCCGGTTCAATCGTCTTCGCCTTTGACTTCGTCGAAGGCCCGTTCGGTGGCTGCGATATTGCCGTCGACGATCTTCTGTCCGAGCTTCTTGAGCAGCTTCGTCTCGATATCGTGCTTGATGGTGTCCATTTCGAGCACGCCGCTGGCCTTGATCAGCGCTCCGATCATCGGCGTGTTGGGGATGTTCCTGCCGATGGTATCGAGAGCGATGCTGGTGGCATCGACGGTGTAGACCTTGCCGCCTTCGAGCTCGGCCGTCTTGCGTACCTCGGCCGGAGACGCCTTCGTGTTGACGACCAGGATGCTGTCGGGGCCCATTCCGCCGGTAACGTTCACCTGCTTGATGAGCGTTTCGTCGAGTATGACGACGTAGTCGGGCTTGTCGATCGGCTGATGCCTGCGTATCGGTTCATCGCTGATGCGGGTATAGCCGATCACTGGTGCGCCCATTCTTTCGGGGCCGTATTCGGGGAATCCCTGGCTGAACTTGCCTTCGTGCAGGGCTGCGGCAGCCACCAGCGTGGCGGCCGTCTTGGCGCCCATTCCGCCGCGTCCGTGCCATCTGATCTCTTTCAGATTTGAACCCATATTCTCTCCTTGCTGTTATCATATCTGGACTGGAGTCTTAATGTCGGTCAGCCATCGGTTTCATCCGCCGGCCGAGGCATGATTAGCCGATCAGTTCGAGGTCCTCCCGTAGCGCTGCCATATGTTGATATCGGTTTCGTGGGTCTTTGGCAAGGGCCTTCATGATGGTGTCGTTGAGTCTCCGCGAGACATCGGCGGCGATCTCCTTCGGCGGAACTGGGTCGACGTGCAGGTGCATCTGCATCTTCTCGTACCGGTTGCGCCCGATGAAGGGCTTCACACCGGTGACGATCTCGTACATCGAGACACCCAAGGCATAGATATCGGTGCGTTCATCAAAGATGTTGTCCTTGACGACCTCGGGAGCCATGTAGCTTGGGCGTCCGGTTCGCCGGCCGGTGTCCGTCATGCGGTCGCCCTTTGCGAGCGCCACACCGAAGTCGATGATCTTCGCGACGTTGTTGGACATTACCATTGCGTTCTTTGGGCAGATATCCCGGTGAATGACGCCCATTTCATGCAGGTAGCCCAGGCCGCAGGCGATCTGCCTTATGATGCTGCTGCGATGTCCGTGCAGCCGTGGGCTCTGCTGAATCAGCAGAGCGGCCAGGTTCGAGCCCTCCAGATACTCCATTACCAGGTAATACTGGCCGTCTTCCAGCCCGCACGAGTGGGACTGCACCACGTTCGGGTGCATCAGCGAGACGGCGCGTTCGCCTTCCCACTTGCGGCCGAGGGCCTGTCTCAGCCGGTCCGCCACCTTGGCGGAACGCCTGGTGAGAATTTTTAACGCGACGAGCCGATTGGTATCCGGCTCGATGGCCTTGTATACCTCGCCCATCGGCCCCGCGGCGATGAGCTCAACAAGTTCGTATCCGGCAAACGTCCGACGGTTCGGCGGCTGGTCGCTGGACGCTTTCAACTTGTCAAGAAGCGACATCGCAAGCCTTGATCGCGGACCGACCATTGTGGTATTGAAGCAGCGCCTTACCAGCGCGGCGTCCAGCCCGGCTTTCCTTTAATGTAATGTTCCGCTGGATTATAACAATCCCCCGCGTGATGGTCAAACACAAAACGCACCATCTCGGCATCCTGACCCTCTTATCTGCGTTCATCTGTGGTTCCACTCCCCCCACATGCGGACCATGCCGCAGGCAGGCAGGCACGGCCAACCGAGGACGGTTGACCGTGCCATCCGGCAGAAGAAATGAAACCACAGATGAACGCAGATGAACGCAGATAGGAGGGAATGCCTGCATTGGATTGCAGCCCCGCAAGG
>JAUWKK010000296.1 GCA_030614245.1 Planctomycetota bacterium
AAAAGCGGTAAGTGGGCAGCACGATCACCCGCGGCCTGGGGCGCGTGAGCAGGTGGATCAGTACGGGCAGCCCCACGGCCGCCATAGCGGCCCAGTACCACGCGGAAGTCCAGCCCAATACACTCATGCGTCAGGTCCGTGTCAGGAAGCAGCGCCGTAGAAACGTATACGGATCGGCGTCGGTTCGGGCGAGGAACCAGTCACAGCCTCTCGCCCGCGCGGCGCCTTCGCTCTCGCGGAGAAACCGCCGGAACCGGTCGCGATATGCGTCGCGGACGACGTCCGGCTCGGTGTTGAGCCGGCCCGGGGCGCCCTCGGCGTCGCGGAACCTCGCCAGAGGCACATAGGGAAGCTCGATCTCCTCGGGATGCACGACGTGGAAGAGCATGACGTCGAAGAACGACCGCCTGAACAGGTCGATCGATTTCCACAGTCTGGGCGACTCGTCGAGGAAGTCGCTCAGCACGATCAACACGCCGCGGCGGACGCAGCGAGTGTAGACGTGCTCGAGGCAGGCGCCTATATCGGTGCGGCCGCGAGGCTCGATCTTCAGGAGACGCTCGAGAATCGTGTGCAGGTGCGGCCAGGCCCCTCGCGGCGCGATGTGCTCGCGCAGCACCTCGTCCGCGAGCGAAAGCCCCACCTCGTCGCCGGATTGGATCACCAGGAACGCCAGCGCCGCGGTCAATCGGCAGGCATACTCGAGCTTCTTGTCGGTCTTCACTTCCTCGCCGGAGAAGCCCATCGACGCGCTGGTATCCATGACGATGTACGACAGCAGGTTACGCTCGGCCTCGTAGAGACGCACGAAGTACCGGTCGGTTCGGGCGTAGACCTTCCAGTCGATCATCCGGATGTCGTCGGCCTCGACGTAGTCGCGATAGTCGGCGAATTCGACGGCGGTGCCGCGATAATGGGACTTGTGCGGCCCGGCAAGGGTGCCTTCTGCCGCGCCGCGCGGACGTATCCGCAGGCGGCGCAGTGCCTCCATCCGCGTCAAGTCGAGGTATGGGTGCGAGCGCTTCGACATTTCGGCCTCCCGGCGGACTATCACCGTTATATACACTTGCGGTGGCTGTTGGCCGCCGGATTTCCGTCGGAATCGGCACGGCGCGGGAAGCCTGCGATCAGCCCCTGACAAGCGGCTCGCTGACGGTCTCGAGCAGATGTTCGAGTATCTCGGCCGCTTCCAGACCTTCGCCCAGGGCGTTGTAGTTGGCGATGATCCGGTGCCTCAACACGGGCAGGGTCACGGCCTTGACGTCGTGGATTTCGGGAGCGGGCCGGCCGTCGAGCACGGCGCGGGCCTTCGCCGCGACCACAAGATGCTGTGTCGCCCTCGGGCCTGCCCCCCACGAGACGTATCGCCTGATGTAATCGTCGGCCGCTTCGTCCTTCGGGCGCGTAGCCTTCGTCAGCGCCACGGCGTAGCCCAGAACGTGATCGGAGATGGGGGCCTGCTCGATGGCATTGACGAAAACAGCGTAGTCCTCCCGTTTCGTCACCGGCTCGGGATTCTCGAAGTACCGCTTGGTCCTCAGCGGACGCGACGCGATAGACAGTTCATCCTCGCCGGGCGGATAGTCGACATGAATGCTGAGCATGAACCGGTCGAGCTGGGCTTCCGGCAGCGGGTAGGTGCCTTCCTGTTCGATGGGATTCTGCGTCGCGACAACGACGAACGGCGGCTCGAGGGTGTACGATGTCCCGCTGACGGTGACCGCATGCTCCTGCATGGCCTCGAGCAGCGCCGCCTGGGTCTTCGGGGGTGTGCGGTTGATCTCATCGGCGAGCACGAGGTTAGCGAAGATCGGCCGTTTGCGGAACACGAGATCGCGCCGCGTGCCGGACTCGTCCGACTGAAGTATCTCCGTGCCGGTGATATCGGCGGGCATGAGGTCCGGGGTGAACTGTATCCTCCGGAACTCCTATCCCAGCAGTTCCGAGAGGGCCTTGACCATCATCGTCTTGGCCAGGCCGGGCACTCCGATCACCAGCACGTGCCCGCCGCTGAACAGGCCCATCATGAGCAGTTCCAGAGGCTCCTGCTGGCCCACGAGCACGGTGGACATCCGCCCGCGTATCTCCGCGCAGCATTCACGAAGGCGCGTGATCGCGTCGCGCGCCGCATTCAGGTCATCTGGCTTAGGCATCATCTCCCTCGACCGGAACACGTGGAAACGAACCGAACTGCACTGCGGAACACACTGCATTCCGATAATAGACGCGGCATGTACCGCTGTCAAGCGTGCGGTCAGAATACGGTCTGACCTCCAATCGTGGGGTTTTTCAGGCGGCCCGGGCGTTGATGTGTCGCCAGAGCTTGTCGAAGCCCCGGAACTCGTCCCATTCGTCGCCGGCGCTCCGGCAGCGCAGTTGTACCATCGCTTCGACCATCGCTTGGCGTCTCTCGGCTTCGAGTGTACTGCCCTGCCCAAGTCCCAGAGGCGACCTGATTGGATTGTCAACGCTAACGTCAGTGTACTTGTGACACGGAGTACTTAACACTACAACGCTAGAAAACATGGAGGCATTTCCTCAGTCGTGAGATCAGGATGCCTCGTTCCCTGAGTTGTCGAAGCCGGCGTCTGCGGTGCGAGCGTGCCGCGAGTTCGTTGCACCCCGGGCGGTACTGGATGATGTGCCAGGCTTTTTCGAGGCGGCGCGTGCGTTCGCGGTCGGTGATGGACGGGTCGAGCTGTACTTCGACGGCCAGTCGGACTTGGCAGATCGTCCAAGCCGGATTTTTTTTTCCTGAGCTGCTGTGTCTGCTCGACGAGGAACAGCAGGCTGGCCATCGTCAGGATCAGATGACGCATGACCGCCACGTATCCGCGGACTTCGAACTGGTCCATTCCCAGTTGGCCTTTGGCGTCCTTGAAGAGCCGTTCGATGTGACAGCGGCTGCACGAGATGAGGAGCAGGGCTTCGACGGGGGTGTCCTTGGGGGCGTTGGAGAGGAAGTATTTCACTTCCCCGGTCAGGACGTTGCGTGCGATGATCAGCCGGCATTCGTCGTCGGGCAGGCCATCGTGCGCCGGGAAGAATCGCACGGCCCGGACCTCCCAGACGATGGGCCCTTTCCCGGTGTTCTTGATGTGAAACGCTTGCCGGGATGGGCCGCCGCGCTCCCAGCGGATGTTCCACCCCCGCCCCGCAGTCGGGAGGCTGCGTAACTCCCTGTGTCTCAACGCTTTCTGCGGCGTCCGGTCAGCTTCTTTCTCGTGGCTGCAATTACCCCCTCGTTCGGCAGAGCTTCGGGCAGCGTCACGCGGGCGGCGTCGAGCAGACGCTGGAGCGGCCGGGCGGGCTTGGGGATCCGGTTGCATCCGGGTTTGCCCTTGATGATCACCTGCGTCGCGCACAGCGTGCTGAGCATGTCGATGCCTTCCTGGACCGTCACGTCGAGGTCGCGCCAGCGTTCGGCGAGTTCCCGCACCAGCAGATACGCGAGCATAACCACGAATGCGTGGCCGCGCTTGCCGTCGCGGTTATAGCCGAACGCACCGAATTGGTTTTCGGTGCCTTCGAGATAGCTGCTCGTCACGTCGTAGAGATACAGCCCCGGCTCATCCCGCCTGAGCACGCGGCGAGCAAGGTGGTCCTCGATATCGGCCTGATTCGCCGCGAGCCAATCGAGGTTCTCATAGAAGTGATCCTCGTTAAAGGCATCGAGCGCGAGAACATCGCACGCCGCGTGGCGACCCGCCAGCCGCACCGCCGACAGACGCGTTCCCTGGTCGATCACGCGAGCGATCACCTGCCACAAGGCCAGCTTCCCATCGCGCGACTTGCCCAGAGCCGCCTCGATACCCGTCTCTCGCGCCAGGTCGTACAGCAGCCACACCGCACCGACGGACCGGCCCTGCTCGAGCGTCAAATCCTCAGAAACGCTGCACAGTTGCTCGAGATCATCCTTGTGTTTCAGGGCCAAGCGGATCGCCGCGATTTCCTCATCGGCGCAATGCGAGAGATTGGCGATCCGGTGATGCCTGACCTTCCCGCCCTCGCGATACGACTGGCGCAGGTAGTGGTAGATATAGGTCTTGCCTTTGTGGATGGATTTGCGTGTTTC